>CALUWK010000031.1 GCA_944324475.1 Candidatus Gastranaerophilales bacterium | reverse complement strand
TTTTTTGTGCATAGCATGCAAGCTCCGTCTGAATCAGGAAAAAGTGTTGAACATTTATATGTTACACCACCAGAAGATCCTCCAGATGAAGAAGTAGCAGAAGAAGCAAATTTTTTTGATATTACGGGAGAAAATGCTGCAAGTAAAATAGCTATGGTAATAAAACTTATGCTAAGTTCGATTAAAGAGAAGGCTTTTAAAATTTTCATACTTTTAATATTAATTAAAGACATAATATTTTATAATTTACCATATTAAATACAGAATTACAATATTAAATATTGAAAATATACACTTTTGTATATATTAAATACGGTTTATATATTAAAATTATCTTATTATCCTCTATAAAGGAGGATAAATGAACATTAAAAAAGATTTTGGTTCAAGAGTTAAAGAACTCAGAATCAAAAAAGGCATAACTCAATATCAACTTGCAGAAATGGTTGCTATAGACCCCAAGCATATGAGTCATATTGAAACAGGAAGAAGTTTCCCAAAAGCTGATTTAATAGAGAAATTAGCAAAAGCACTAAATGTGGAATATATTGAATTTTTTAAAATAGAACACTTACAAGATAGAAATTATATAAAGAATAAAATAAACGAAATTCTTGAAAAATCATCAGATGAAGATTTAGGAAAAATTTTAAAACTAATATTATGTTTTGTTAACTAAAATAAATAAATTATTACTTTATTTCTTCGCTACCTTTTGAATTTATTTCTTTTGTTAATTTTTCGATAAATTCATCGATAGTCATTTCTCCTATTTGACCAACGCCGCGTTTTCTGATTGCAACTTTACCTTGTTCAATTTCTTTGTCGCCTGCAATTAAAACATAAGGTACTTTTTGATTTTGCAAGTAATCTCTAATTTTATAATTCATTGATTCTGATTTTTCTTCAAAGATTACACGAATACCATTTTTTCTAAGTTTTTTATAAATTTCATCCATATAATCATTGTGTCTATCTGCAATAGGAACAAGAGCAACTTGATAAGGTGCAAGCCAAGCAGGGAATGCTCCAGCGTAATGTTCAATCAAAATTCCATGGAATCTTTCCATTGAACCAAAAATTACCCTATGAAGCATAACGGGAGTTTTTAATTGACCGTCTTTATCTTGATATTTAATATCAAACCTTTCAGGTAAATTAAAGTCTAATTGTATTGTTGCACATTGCCAAGTTCTACCTAGCGCGTCTTTAACTTTAAAATCAATTTTAGGGCCGTAGAATGCACCATCTCCTTCATTAATTTCATATTGCATATTGCGCTTATCCATAGCTTCTTTTAGACCAGCTTCAGCTAAGTCCCAATTTTCAAGTTTTCCAACATAACTTTCAGGACGAGTTGATAATTCAACTTCAAAAGTCATGTTAAATATTTTCATAGTATCTGCGACAAAATCAATAATTTCATTAATTTCATCAACTAATTGTTCAGGAGTACAGAAAATATGAGCATCGTCTTGAGTAAAACCTTGAACACGAGTTAAACCGGATAATGCACCGGATTTTTCACGTCTATATACAGTTCCTAATTCACCCATTCTTAAAGGTAAATCACGATATGAATGTCTTTGTGATTGATAAATCAAAATATGAAAAGGACAATTCATTGGTTTAACTATATATTGTTCATCATTTTCATCTTCTTTTTGGATAAAGAACATATTTTCTCTATAATGATCAATATGACCGGATAATTCCCATAATTTTGATTTTGCTAATTGAGGTGTTTGAACAAGAACATAACCTCTTTTTCTGTGTTCTTCTCTCCAATAATTTTCAATTTGTTCTCTTACTGTATATAAATTTGGATGCCATAAAACAAGACCTCCGCCGATTTCATCTCTTACAGAGAATAAATCTAATTGAGTTCCTAATTTCCTATGGTCACGTCTTTTAGCTTCTTCAAGCTGATGAATGTAATTATCTAATTCTTCTTGAGTTAAAAATGCAGTAGCATAAATTCTTTGAAGCATTTTATTGTTTTCATTGCCTCTCCAATATGCACCTGCTACGCTCATTAACTTAAATGCTTTAATTTCTTTAGTTGATTCAATATGAGGACCTGAACATAAATCATTAAATAAAACATTTCCGTCTTTATCTTTTGTTAAATATAAAGTAGGATTGTCGTTTTTGTGTTCTTCCAATAATTCTGCTTTATATATTTCACCTTGTGCTTTAAATTCTTCAATTTGAGCTTCAACATCAGGAATAACATACTTTTCAAAAGTTAAATTTTGAGCGATTAATTTTTTCATCGTCTTTTCAATCTCTTTAAGATTTTCATCGGACAATGTTACACCTTCTATATCAAAATCATAATAAAAACCATTTTCAATAGCAGGGCCTATTGCTAATTTTGCCTGGGGGTAAAGCTTTTGAACAGCTTGCGCCATAATATGAGAACAGGAGTGCCTTAGCGTATGCAATTTTTCATCGATATGTTTTTCCATTAAAACTTCCTTTTAAATTATCAGTTAATATTTATTCTAGCATGAAACCAATATATGTAAATTTATTATATTTTTTCAACAATTAAATCAGTTATTTTTGATGTTGAACACAATTCTTTACCCTTTTCAAAAATATCTCTTGTTCTGTATCCTTGCTTTAAAACATCTTTTACTGCTCTAAAAATACAATCACAAGCAAGTTTATTATCAAACGAATAATTTAACATCATTGCAACAGAAAGTATTGTCGCAATAGGATTGACCACATTTTTTCCTGCTAAATCTGGTGCAGAGCCATGAATCGGCTCATACATATATGGAGTTTTTCCATCTGACAAAGAAGCCGAAGGCAACATTCCCAATGATCCACATATTGTAGAGGCCTCATCAGACAAAATGTCTCCAAATATATTACCTGTTAAAATAACATCAAACTGTCTTGGATTTTGAATTAACTGCATTGCTGCATTATCCACATACATATAAGAAAGTTCAATATCTTCATATTCCTTGGCAACTTCGGTAGTAATTTCTCTAAATAATCTTGAAACATCCAAAACATTGGCTTTATCAACACAACAAACTCTTTTTTTTCTTCTACGGGCAGATTTAAAAGCAACATGCGCAATTCTGCGTATCTCATCTTCATCATATATCATATTATTAAATCCGATTTTTATCTCCCTATTATCGAGAGTTGTTTTTGTAATTATTCCTTTAGGCTCTCCAAAATAAACATCCCCTGTTAACTCTCTAATTATCATTATATCGACATCATGAGCAATTTCTGATTTTAAGGGTGATGCAAACAAAAGTTCATCAAAAACCTTAACAGGACGCAAATTTGCAAAAAGATTTAATTTTTTTCTGATACCCAAAAGTGCCTTTTCGGGACGCAATTCCGGTGCTAAATTGTCATATTTCCAATCTCCCACAGCTCCCAACAACACTGCATCAGACTTTAAACAAATATCAACGGTTTTTTTTGGTAACGGTAAACCAGTCTGTTCATATGCTCTACCACCTATCGGTGCATAGTCATATTTAAAATCCAATTTGTAGACTTTTGAAATTTTATCAAGAACCTTTACAGCAGAAGATAAAATCTCACCTGATACACCATCTCCTAATAAGATTGCTATTTTTTTCATAAATTAAAGTCCCATTTTCTTCTTTGTATATTCAACCAATCCACCCATTTCAACCATGGCTTGAATTTCTTTTGGATAAGGAGAAAAATTATACATTTTATTTTTGGTTTTATTATAGATATAACCATTATCTAAATTTAACTCTATAACATCGCTTTTATCTATATTGTCTTGAATTTCTGAATTTTCAACAATAACAAGACCAATATTAATCGCATTTCTGTAAAAAATTCTTGCAAAAGATTTTGCAATAACAGCTTTTATACCTGATGCTTTTATCGCAAGAGGAGCATGCTCCCTGCTTGATCCGCAACCAAAATTTTCGCCTGCTATTATGAAATCTCCAACTTTAACATTTTTTGAAAAGGTTTTATCGATATCTTCCATGCAGTGCATTTTTAATTCATTACTATCATTACTATTTAAGTATCGCGCAGGTATGATAACATCTGTGTCTACATCATCACCATATATCCAATTCATAATTTTAACCTTTTTTCATCCATTTAAACTATATACAATCACTATATTATAAATTAATATAATTATGCAAACAGGAATTTGAAAAACAAATTCAAACAGTAGTAACTTGTATACAAAGCATTAAAAAAGGAGTACAACAATGCAAGAAACAATTATTGAAACAGCTGGAAAAATCTGGGAATACCTAAATGAAAACGGCGAAGTAACAACTAAGAAAATGAACAAAGATCTTGGTTTAAATGACAATTTCGCTGGTCTTGGCTTAGGTTGGTTAGCTCGTGAAGACAAGGTTAACTTCAATAAAAAAGGTTCTTATACAAAGATTAGCTTAAGATAGTTACGAAATTTAACTTTTAAAAAGAAATCCCTGTCAAAATATTGACAAGGATTTCTTTTTTTTAGACAATAAAAAAGTATCAATTAAATTTTAATATAAATAAGAAAAGGAAATAAAAATGGCTACACCAAAGAAAAGAACAGGAAAAGCGAGTCAGGCAACAAGAAGAGCAAATTGGAAAGGAACAATTCCTGCTACAACCACATGCCCTAATTGCAAAGCAGTAATTCTAACTCATACTGTTTGTCCTGAGTGCGGATATTATAAAAATGGCTTTGCTTCCAAAAAAAACAAAGAAGTAAAAGCAGAACCAGCGGTTGAAAAAACAGAAGTGCAATCTGAAATTGCAACAAAAGAAGAAGTTAAAAAAACAAGAAAGCCAAGAGCCAAAAAAGCTAATACTGAAGAAAAATCTGAAGAAAAAGAATCTGAATAAGACGAGTTAATAGTATTAAGGAATTTGAAATGACAAGAATAGCAGTTGACGCTATGGGGGGAGATTTTGCTCCAGATGAAATTGTAAAAGGAGCAGTTTGGGCTGCACAAGACTATAATATACCTATTGAACTAATCGGAAAAATTGATGAAATTCAAAAAGTATTAAATGAAATTTCAAAAAAAGGTATACGTTCTACCCGTGGCGGTTATTTTATCAAAAAAATAAAGGTGGATTTATCAAAACTTGATATAAAGCTGACTCAAGCAGACGAAGTAATTGAAATGGGAGAAGCTCCTGGTACTGCTATTCGCAAAAAAAGAAATGCCTCAATAGTTTTGGCTGTTGATGCCGTTGCAAAAGGCAACTCTGATGCTGTTGTTGCCGCCGGCTCAACTGGGGCTGCTATGGCTGCCTCTTTATTTGGCCTTGGAAGACTAAGAGGTATAGAACGTCCAGCTATTGCAGTAACACTACCTACAATGAAAGAACCTGTAATTTTAATTGACGCCGGAGCAAATAGCTCATGTACACCCGAAATGCTTTTTCAATTTGCAACAATGGGTTCAACTTTTGTAAAAAATGTATACAATAGAAAAAATCCAAAAATAGGTGTGTTAAACATAGGCGAAGAAGAAGAAAAAGGAAATCAACTTGTTAAAGATACTTATAAATTACTAAAAGAAAACACTATTGGACTAAATTTTATTGGAAATGTTGAAGGCAAAGAGCTTTTTCAAGGTGATGTTGATATAATTGTATGCGAAGGATTTGTTGGAAATGTTGCCTTAAAAACTATTGAAGGCTCTGCTATGATGTTATTTAAATTAATTCAACAAGAATTCACAAGTGATATTATTTCAATGATAGTAGGACTTTTAGCTAAGCCATTTATGAGGAGAATATATAAAAGGATAAATTACGAAGAATTCGGCGGAGCGTTATTGCTTGGTGTTAAAGGTATAACAGTTATTTCTCATGGCAGAAGCTCATCTTATGCAATTAAAAATGCGGTAAGGGTTGCAAAAGAAGCAGTTGAAGCAAATGTAAATAAGAAAATTGCAGAAATAATAAGCTAAAGTACTTAAAAAAAGGAAAAAAAATGAAAAAATTTGCTTTTATATTTCCTGGTCAAGGTTCACAAACAACCGGCATGGGATTAGATTTATATAACAACTTTAATAATGCAAAAGACATATATGATTTAGCCGATAATGTTTTAAACAAGAAGATATCAGAACTATGTTTCAGAGGACCCGATGAAGCATTAAAACAGACTGTAAATGCTCAAAGTGCTATTGTTACCACTTCAATAGCTGCACTTGAAGTATTTAGAAAAGAATGTGATATTAAGCCTTTTTTAACATTAGGACACTCTCTTGGTGAATATTGCGCTATGTACACTGCAGATGTAATGGATTTTGAAACAACAATAAAAGCAATACAAAAACGTTCAGAATTAATGGATGAAGCAACAAAAAAAACTCATGGTTCAATGGCTGCAATTTTAGGAGCCAAGTTGGAAGATATAAATTTATGCATAAATCAAGTTTCAACTTTCGGGCTTGTTCAAATTGCAAATTACAATGATCCGACTCAAATCGTTATCACAGGAGAAATTGAACCGGTCAATAAAGCTTGTGAATTAATAAAAGAAAAAGGAGCAAGAAAAGTTGTGCCTCTTGCAGTTTCCGGAGGATTTCATTCAAAACTAATGAATAGCGCTAAAGAAGGTTTTGTTGATTTTGTTAAAAATTTAAACTTAAATGATGCTAAAATCCCCGTAATAACAAATGTTGATTCCGAAATGACCATAAAAAAAGAGGAATTTAGAAACAAGATGCCAAGTCAAATAAATTCTTCAGTTATGTGGAATCAATCCATTAATAAAGCCTTAAAAGAAGGGGTTGAAGCCTTTATTGAATTTGGTAATGGAAGAATTTTAGCGGGATTAAATAAAAAAATATGTCCTGAAATTAAAACTTACAATATTTCTGATTCAACAAGCCTGAAAACAGTTATTAATGAATTAACAATAGGAGTATAAAATGAACGAAAATAAATTAGCCTTTATTACGGGTGGTTCTCGTGGCATAGGAAAAGCAATAGCTCTTGAGCTAGCATCTGCAGGATATGATATAGTTATAAACTATGCAGGAAATGTTGAAGCGGCAAATCAAACAGTCGAAGAAATTAAAAAAATAGCCACTAAAGCTGAAGCTTATAAATTTGATGTTTCAAATCAAGCAGAAGTTGAAGAAAATATTGCAAAAATAATAGAAAAATACGAAAGAATAGATGTACTTGTTAATAACGCAGGAATTACCCGCGATGATCTCTTTATAAGAATGAATGAAGAAAAATGGTCCTCTGTTATTAATACAAACTTAAACAGTGCTTTTTATGTTACAAAACCTGTAGTTAAACTTATGATGAAACAACGCTTTGGCTCAATCATAAATACAACAAGCGTTGTAGGAATCTATGGTAACATTGGTCAAGCTAATTATTCGGCAGCTAAAGCAGGTTTAATAGGATTTACAAAATCACTTGCAAAAGAACTCGGTGCAAGAAACATAAGAGTAAATGCAGTTGCTCCGGGATTTATTGCAACAGATATGACAAAAAATCTTTCAAACATAGAAGAGTATCTTAAACTAATTTCTTTAAAAAGATTGGGAACAGCACAAGATGTTGCAAAAGCAGTAAAATTTTTAGCTGCTGACTCGGATTACATAACAGGGCAAGTACTTGAAGTAGATGGTGGAATGATAATTTAGTTTATGCAAATAAATAAAATAATTTTTCTTTTATTTGTTATATCAGTAACTTTTGAGTTGTCAATTTTTGCATCAGAGTTCGAAAGATATGGCGATGTGGAAAATTTTTCTGAACGCTCTTTAATTATGAAATTACTAAACAATCAAAACGAAATTAGTCAAGAACAAAAAGACGTTTTAAGTTCAAAAAAATTATACCTTTCACCAGCCTGCCTCTTTGAACAAATAAAAAAGAATAACATTGACAATGTCAGAACATTGCTTGAATTTAAACTTGATCCTAACAAAAGCTATTTAAGCGATTATCCGCTATATTATGCTGCCAAACTGAATAGAACAGAAATAGCAAAACTTTTAATTGAATATGGCGCAAAACCCGACAGAGGTTTTTATAGTGAACTCTACGAAGCAGTAAAAAATAAAAATTACGAGCTTTCTCAAATATTGATAGACAAAAAAGCAAAAGTGAATTATCAAGATTCAATTACAAATAATTCGATTTTATACCTTGCTATCAAAAACAACATGCTAGACATTGCTCAACAACTAATTTTAAAAGGTGCATATCCCGACAAAAAGTCTGTTAAAATAATAAAGAAGAAAAAATTATACAAGCTTATTCCCGATAAGTAAATCAAAATTGCTTTAAAAATCTTACATCATTATTAAAAAACAATCTAATATCATCTATTGCATATTTTAACATAGCAAGTCGTTCAATTCCCATTCCAAATGCAAAACCAGAATACAAATTTGAATCTATTCCAACATCATTTAAAACGTTGGGGTCAACCATGCCAGCGCCTAAAATTTCAAGCCAACCGGTACCTGAACAAATAGAACAACCTTCACCTTTGCACATAATACATTGAACATCAATTTCTACAGAAGGTTCTGTAAAAGGGAAAAAACTGCTTCTAAATCGAGTTGGACGAGATGAACCAAAATACAATCTTATAAACTCATTTAAGACACCTTTTAAATGCGCCATAGTAACATTTTTATCCACATATAAACCTTCAATTTGATGAAATAAATTATTTTTTCTGGCTGAAACATTTTCATTTCTATACACTCGTCCAGGAGAGACAATTTTAATCGGGGGTTTTGAATTTATCATTTGGCGAGCTTGAGCATTTGAAGTTTGGCTTCGTAATACAACATTTGGCATATTCTCACAATAAAACGTATCCTGAACATCCCTTGCAGGATGCTCTTTTGGAACATTTAAAAGGTCAAAATTATATTTTTCCATCTCTACTTCAGGAGATAGTTCTGATTTAATCAAAGAAAAACCGAGCAAATTGAAAATTTCAACAATTTCATTAATTGTACTTGTTAAAGGATGAACATGTCCCAAAGAAATGTATTCACCATCCAAAGTAACATCTATCTTTTCACTCAAAAGCTTTTCATTTAACTCTTTTTTATAAAAAAAATCATTTTTTTCATTAA
This sequence comes from Candidatus Gastranaerophilales bacterium, assembly GCA_944324475.1. GTDB lineage: Bacteria > Cyanobacteriota > Vampirovibrionia > Gastranaerophilales > Gastranaerophilaceae > RUG14156. Next base: position 7,398 of record CALUWK010000031.1, on the reverse strand, counting down.
TTAAAGAATTCAACTCATTAGAAACTTTATTCAAAAGCGCACCAATAACAGGTTTTTGTTCAGGTGATAAATTTTTCATACTTTTTTTTAAATTATTAAATTCAGAATTTCTTGAAAGGAATTCATTTTTAACAGCCTCCAATGATTTTAAATCCTTTGCTTGTTCAATTTTTAAAAGTGCATTTTGCCTAATTTCTTTTATTTTATTTTCCATTTATTTTCTCCTGTGTTTTCATAATAGCTTAAACATAAATTTTATACTATAATGCTTGTTATGGATTTAATATTTTATCTGACTCTTGGGCTTTTTATTCTTCTTTTTGGAACACTTGATAACAACATTGATTTCGATTTTTGGGCAAGATTAGTTGTTGGAAAAAATTTTTTTCAAACCGGAACACTTTTTAATTTTGATTTTCAATCTTGGGGTACTACCCATAAATTTATAGACCATGAATGGGGCTCCAGCTTAATTTTTTATTTAGTGCAAAATTATTTTGGTGATATAGGAATATATGTTTTTAAATCTATAATTATTTTTGCTACATTATTTATTATAACTAAAGTTATAAGACTTGAAAACAAAAAAATACCTCTACATTTTTTATTTTTCTTTTTTTCTATTCAAGCTATTTCGTACAATATTTTTTCAACTATTAGATGTCAGACCTTTTCTTTTTTATTTTTTGCCATTTATTTGTATATTCTAAAAAAAACTTCATTAAAGAAAAAATATAGAATTCTCTGGTGTTTGCCTGTTTTAAATATTATTTGGGCAAACGTTCATGGAGGTTTTGTAATTGGTTTAATTTTAATTTTAATCTATACCATAGGTGAATTTTTAAACAAAAAACCCTATAAACCTTACCTTATAACATTAATCGCTGCGCTTTTTACAAGCCTTATAAATCCATATGGAATAGAATATATTTATTTTATAATTTCGGCTCTTAGCTTAAACAGACAATACATAACCGAATGGCAAAGCTTATTTTCCACAAAATTATACCAAAATATAATGCTAAAATATGAAATATTTTTTATAAGTGCCATTTTAATTTTTATTGCTTCAATTTTTAAAAATATAAAACAAAATGGATTTATAAAATATATTAAAAAAATCGATAAATCTAAATATTTAACTATTCTTTTTGCGCTTATAATTTCTATTAAATCAATAAGATTTCATGTTTTTTTTGTATATTCCATAACCGCGCTTTGCTATATAGATTTTTATAACATCTTTAATAAAAAATTACCCGAAAAAATCGATAAATTAAAAGAAATTATATTTTTTATTTTAATATTAATCTCAACTATATCACACATTATTAATTATAAATTTATAAATATAGTCAAGCCTTCTGAATATCCTATTTTTTGCAGTGAATTTATTAAAATCAATAATTTAAAAGGAAATATTTTTACAAATTTTCACACAGGTAGCTATGTTTCATATAAATTGTATCCAAATAATCAAATTTATATGGATGGAAGGTATGAAGAAGTTTATGATGTAAATCTAATAAATCAAATGGCAACAGTTTTTCTAGCAAAAAATTATAAAAATTTTTTTAAAAAAAACCATACAGATATTTTAATTATTAACAAAATTTATCCCATATATAACGAATTAAAAAAAGATTTAGATTGGTTTTTGGCATTCGAAGACGAAAACTTTGCACTCTTTTTGCCTGCAAAACTTAAAAACAAAATTTATAAATTACCAAATAAGAATCTAAACTATTACAATAAAACGAAATTTGAAACCGACATTAACTGGCTATAAACCAAATTCATTAAGTTCTTTTTGAAAAGGTGATATTTTTGCAAGTTTTTTAATAACTTCAGGAATTTTTTGAATTGCATAATCAATTTCATCTTCAGTTGTAAATCTAGATAAAGAAAACCTAATTGAACCATGTAATGATTCAAAAGGAACTTTTTGAGCTCTTAAAACATGTGAAGGATCTAAACTTCCAGATGTACATGCACTTCCTGAAGAAGCACAAATTCCAAGTTCATTCAAATATAATAAAATCAACTCGCCTTCGATATACTTAAAACCAATATTTGTTGTATTAGGAACTCGATTTTTACTTTTTGAATTTAGTTGAGCATTTTTTAGAGAATGTAATATTCCATCCTCTAACTTATCCCGCATTCTTTTTACTTCACTTAATTCATAAGTTAAACTTTTTTTTGCAAGCTTTGCAGCTGTTGCCATACCAACAATATAAGGTGTATTTTGAGTACCAGCACGAAGACAGTTTTCTTGGTGTCCACCAAGCATAAAAGGTTCAAATAAAGTGCCTTTTTTAACATATAAAGCTCCAACTCCTTTTGGAGCATGAAATTTATGACCTGAAATAGAATAAAAATCTATATCACTACCTTCTAATTCAATAGGTATTTTCCCTGCCGCTTGAACACCATCTACAAAAATTTTTAAATTTTTATTTATTTTTTTTGCTTCATGTGCAATTTCATAAACAGGATATATAGCCCCAGTTTCATTGTTAGCATGCATAACAGACAATAATATTGTATCAGATGTAATTTTAGACAATAAATTTTCAATATTTAATTCGCCATTTTCATTAACAGAAGCATAAGTTGCTCTATAACCTTTTTTTTTAAAATTTTTATATACAGAAAGCACACAATGATGTTTAACTTGAGTTGTTATTATGTGATTTTTGGTTTCTTTATTACCATATTGATTAACAACACCCTTTATTGCTGTATTAGCAGATTCTGTACCACAAGATGTAAATATTATACTTTTTTCATTTTTTACACCTAAAAAATCTGCAATATCTTTTCTTGCTTCCTCAATAGCATTTGCACAGCAATGAGCACTATCATACATACTTGAAGGATTTGCATATTCCTCTTTAAAATAAGGAAGCATTGAATCAAGCACTCTTTCATCAATTTTTGTAGTTGCATTATTATCTAAATATACTAATTTTTCCATAATTGTTACTCGTTAAAAACAACCAATTCATCATCTACAAGCTCTTTTAATTTTGTTTCAACAAAATTTTTCAGTGTTAACTTCGCATTTGCACAGGTTGAACAATGTCCTTTTAATTTTACATAAACATTATTCCCTTCGACATTTATCAATTCAATATCACCAAAATCTTTTTGTAATTCAGGAGATACAATATCTTCTATCACATTATTAATTTTTATTATTTTTTGAACAGGAGTCAACATTTCTTTCGATTCGTTCTTTACATATTTTTTTAAAATCTTCTCAATATTTTCTCTGCATCTACCACATGCAAGACCTGCAGATGTAATTTTTGAAATATCATCCATTGTCTTTGCGCCATTATCAACAATAGCATTAATAATGTCTTTTTCGCTAACACCAAAACAATGACATATAATCATCGAATTTTCTTCGCTATCATCAACCACAAGCTCCTGCCAATCTTCTCCTAAATAATTTTTTATAGCATCTTCAAGAGCTTCTCTACCCATAACAGAACAATGCATTTTTTCAGGCGGCAACCCATCCAGTGCTTCAGCTATCTGTTTATTTGTAATTTTTCTTGCTTCATCAATGGTTTTTCCAATAACCATCTCAGTCAATATACTGGAAGCAGCTACAGCAGAACCACACCCAAAAGTTTGAAACTTCGCATCAACAATTTTATTATTTTCAATTTTTAGATATAATTTTAATTTATCACCACAAGATAACGCCCCTGCTTCTCCTATCGCATCAGCATTCTCTATTGAACCTACATTCTTTGGATTTTTAAAATGTTCCTTTACTTTATCTGAATATTCCCACATATATACCTTTACTTTAACTACATTAAAAATTATATCACTTAAAAATCCTACGCCTATATGGCAAAAAAAATTATATTTAAGTGCATAATTATAGTATGGATAATCCTTTATACAACTCATTAACAGAAAAATTAATCCAAAATGGTATATTATCCTCGCCTGATATTCCTTATCAAGAAGATGATAATAGAAATTTTTTTAAATCTGAAAACAAAAATGAAAATGAACATGTAGAACAAACAAAAAACAAAAAAAGATTAAACCAATATGATCTTGATTTGATAAAAGAAACAGATAATATAACAGCTCCTGAAAAAAATCCTTACGAATCAATAAAAAGATTTTTAAATTTTAAACAAATTAAATTAAAAAAAGGAGATGCAACACTTTATGAAATACTTTTTGCAAAATTTTTTCCAAAAATTTATAAAGCAAAACTGGTAAAACAAGCCATGGCAAAATTTGTCGAGTTGAATATTGATACTCAAACTTTGCTTAACAAAACCATACCTTACGGGGAAAATGAAACAAGGTATAAAGATTTAATTAAATATTTAAGCTATGCTAACGAACTACAAACAAGACTCAAGAACAAAATTTAATTAAATAGTCTTATCAAGATGATTACCTTCAACCATTTTTCTTAAATTTCTTCTGCTGTTATACAAATTTTTGCTGGACAACGCTTGTTCATACAACATATTTAATTTTGAAGTTATAAACAACTCCGAATTATCCGAACAAGTACGCTTTGTATACAAGTTCATGCCGTTATTCATTATGTTATAATTTAATCCGTTTATTTTTGCCATAATGTTGTTCTCTTTTCGGCGCATTAACCATTATAACGAAAACGACTGAATTGTCAAGATTTACTTAAGATTAGCTAAAATACACATTTTTTTACATTTCTTCATTTTTTATTATTTTTATATTAAAATTAATACACTATGATAAAAGATTATTTTATTGAAATTACAAAAAATGCCATAAAAGAAGCAATTAAAAATTCTGAACTCAATCAAGCAAAAGAACTTGACTTTGAATTAGTTTGTGAAGCGCCAAAGAATAAAGATTTTGGAGATTTTGCAATTAACATTTCCGCCTTAGCTCGAACTGCAAAAATGGCACCGCCACTTATTGCACAAACTATAATAAAATATATACAAACAGAAAATTATTCCGTAAATGCAATTGCAGGCTTTATTAATTTCAAAATAGAGAAAGAATTTTTAAATAAAATCATTGTCGACATCTTAAAAAAGCAAAAAAATTACTTAAAATCAGACATTGGCAAAGGTAAAAAAGTTAATATAGAATATGTTAGCGCCAATCCGACAGGTCCCTTTCATATAGGGCATGGACGTTGGGCAGCATTAGGTTCGGCTCTTGCCAATATAATGAAATACTGTAATTACGATGTATTCCAAGAATTTTATATTAATGATGCCGGAAATCAAATTAATAAACTCGGAAAATCTCTTGAAATTAGAGTTAGGCAATTAAAAGGAGAAAATATTGATTTAGAAGAAGGTTTATACCCCGGAGAATACTTAATTGACTGTGCAAAAAGATATATAGAAAACAATAATAACCTTTCTTATGCCGATTTTGCAAAACAAGATATGTTGAGAATTCAAAAAGAACTTTTAGAAAAATTCAAAACACATTTTGATCTTTTTTTCTCTGAGCTTACCCTATATGAAAATAAAGAAGTTGAAAATGCAATAGAAACAATTAAAAAAGCTGGTAAATTATACAAAAAAGATGGCGCAACTTGGTTTAAAAGCTCTGACTACGGAGACGACCAAGATAGGGTTCTAATTAAATCAGACGGAAAGAATACATACTTAACAGCAGATATTGCCTATCATAAAAATAAACTAGACAGAGGCTTTGACCTTTTAATTAATATATGGGGTGCAGATCATCATGGCTATATCCCAAGAATGAAAGCAGCTATTGAAGCACTTGGCTACGACAGCAATAAACTGGAAGTTATTTTAGGGCAGCTTGTCAATTTAATTCAAGACGGTGAACAACAACGTATGGGTAAGCGTAAAAAAATGGTCACTCTTGATGATTTGGTTAATGAAGTAGGAGTTGACGCCACAAGATTTTGGATGATTATGCGTTCAGCCGACACCACCATTGATTTTGACATTGATCTGGCAAAATCCCAAAGTGATAAAAACCCGGTTTTTTACGTTCAATATGCCCATGCAAGAGCTTGTTCGATTTTAAGAAAAGCAGTTGAAAAACGTCTTGATATAAACAATAAAACTGAACTGGACGCCTTTTTAACCACAGAAGAAATTGAAAATTTTTATAAAAATGCAAATATCAATGATTTGTTTGAAAACCTTTCAAATGAATCATACCAAGCCACAAAAGCATTAATTCTAAAATTAGAAGAAGGAAAGGGATTGCTTCAAAATGCAGTTAAATACAAAGCCCCATATATGCTTTGCAAATACTTAACCGAACTTGCAAATTCTTTTCATCACTTTTACAATTACACAAGAGTTTTATCAGATAACAAAAAAGATAGTTTAATGAAAATTTCACTTATAAATTGCTTTAGAATAGTAATGGCGACAATGCTGAATTTAATCGGAGTTGAAGCTGTTGAAAAAATGTAGTTGATTTTATAGTTTGTTTATGATAACTTAATTACTGCGAACGATTAAGACTAGGGTCAGATATTTAAATTCTGGTTAAGAACGATAATTAAACAAAAAAACAACAGTTGTTCATATTTACAAGGGCTATTAGCTCAGGTGGCTAGAGCGCACCCCTGATAAGGGTGAGGTCCCTGGTTCGAGTCCAGGATGGCCCAGATTTAAAAAGAAGTCGTGATTGACTTCTTTTTTATTGTTGAAATAAAACTTTTTGGTTCTACACCTATTCAAACAATGCAGATACCAAAAACAATCAATCGTCAAATGTAATTTACAACCAGATTGATTTGTGATTGTGCAGATACTTTGATTATTTTGATTTAGGTCACTCTGTGGGGGCGTTTTCAAGTTGGAAAATTACGATAACCCGCAAAAATCAAACTGCCGAAATGGACTTTTTTCGGACAGTAGTGATTATTGATTTTTTCTTAAAAAGCTAGCGTTTAGTACCGTTTTTAAGGTGTACGGATAGTTTGATTATTTTGGTATAGTCCAGTTGTGCAAGGAATTAAAAAATTAACACCAAGTTTCGGAAAAATTAACACAAGGTTTTGGAAATTTTAAATTTAAATTAAAAAATTTCATCGATTTTGAGAATTTTATCATTGAGTTTGAGAAAAATGTGGAACCAAGTTTGAGAAAATATATATTCAATTGATAAGAAAACGACACAAAGCTCGGAAGTGATGTTCCAATACATTTAATTCCGAGCTAATGTGTGTCTGCGATGAAAAACGAAGAATATATAGATATTAATAAAATAGCAGAATTAAAAGGGTTGAAAAGCAATCGTTCATTAAGATTAGCAATTCAAAAAGGTAAATATGTAGCACGTGTTGTTAAAGTTTTTGGAGGTAAATCATACGAGATATTATACTCATCTCTAGAACCTGAAATACAAGAA
>CALUWK010000030.1 GCA_944324475.1 Candidatus Gastranaerophilales bacterium | reverse complement strand
AAAATTTTTGTCGGCTTATCCTGAAAATTTAGAGGCACAATCTGCAATAGCAAATATCTATTTGGAAGAAAAAGATTACGATAAAGCAATTGAAAAATTTGCTCAAGCGCTTAGGAGTAATCCTTCGGAATTTCGTGATTATTCGAATTATGGCATAGCGCTTTTAAGAAAAGAAGATTATCCAAAAGCCGAAATTGCTTTTAAAAGTGCTGTAGGAATAAATAAAAATGATGCTATGAGTTACGCGAATTTGGGCGTGACTCAAATGAAAATGGATAAGTTGATTGATGCTGAAAATTCTTTTAAAAAAGCGCTTGAGCTCGATAGTGACCTAAATGCAATAAGGTTTGATTATGCGGTTTTGTTGGATAAGAATAATAAATTGGCTGATGCTATAGAGCAGTATAAGTTGTTTTTGAATTGTTATCCAGATAATTTAAGTGCCTATGTAAATCTTGCTGGTTTGTATTCTAAGAATTCTGATTATAAAAATGCTATAATTATTCTTGAAAAAGCAAAGGAGTTAAAGCCTGATAACAATTATATTAAGTTTGAATTGGCAAGAATGTATCAAAATAACGCTGAGTTTAATGATGCTCTTAAATATTATAATGATGTTTTGGCTGTTGATAAGTTAAATTATTTAGCATATTACAATAAGGGGGTTGTTTTATCCGAAACAGGAAATTATACAGATGCCGATATAATATATACTCAATTATTAAAGGCGGATGAGGATGTATTGGCTAAAAATAATGTTTCATTGGAAGATATAAAATGTGACAAAACAGATAATCTGATAAAACAAGCAGAAAGTTTTTATGCTGGCGGTGAATATAAAAAAGCACGTGCAATATATTCTAAGTTAGTTATTGATAATCCTGATGATTACAGGGTGTTGCTTGGATTGGCTGATAGTTCTTTGGCTCTTAATATGAACGAATTTGCAAAAGATTATTACGAAAAAGCACTTGTTGTTGATAATACCAATCCAAATGTCCTTTCTCATTATGCTCAGGCATTATATTTATTAAAAGACTACGAAACCGCAGATTCCGTTTTAGATAAGGCGCTTGAATTTGATAATGATGACGACAAATTGTATTATAATAAGGCATTGGTTGAATACGAGCTTAAAAAGTTTGATTTAGCGTTGATTAATGTTAAAAAAGCATCAATTCTTAAACCGCTTGAGCCTGATTATTTTTATCTTGAAGGATTGATTTTAGAGGCTGATAATAACTATAAAGATGCAATTTTTGCTTATGAAAAATACATAGAATTGTCTGATGATGAAAATCTAAAGTCCCAAGTTCAAATAAAAGTTAAGACTCTATACGATAGTTTGGTACAATGAAAAAATTGTTTTCAGTTCTTTTTCTGTTTTTTTTGATTGTAAGTCCTTCTTTTGCTTGGGGCAGAAAGGCGCGCGCGTTATTGTATTTTGGTGTGTCTGAAAATGAAATAGAAAAAAATGTCATTAAAAAAGAGGAGTCTGAGAATATATTTAAAGCAGGTAGTAAGATATATTTTCTTGCATATATTCCGGAAGGGTTTAAATCCGATTATATTAAATACCAGATAGTAAAACAAGATGATAATGCGCATGTTGCGGGCTATTCAAGAATTCGAAATGTTACTTGCAGAGTAAAAAACAAAAATTATTATTCTGATTATTTTATTTTATATGAAAAAGGTAAATATTTTCTTCAAATATTTGATATTCAAAATCTTCATCAGTGGCTTGTAGTTGGAGGTTTTCGGGTTGTTGAGTAGAGTGAAAGTTTTTTTTGAAGATGCTTTTTTAAAAATTTATAATAAATTATTTTCTTCAAAATATGTACTAAAGGGTAAATGTAAAAAATGTGGCAAGTGTTGCAGAAATATTTTATTTTCTACAACTGATGGCTATATTAAATCTGAAGAAGTTTTTAAAAAAATGCAAAAAAAGTATAGATACTATAGAAATTTTCGCATTTCAGGTGTTGTTAAAGATAAACTTGAATTTCAAAATGGTGCTTTAACTTTTGAGTGTAAATTTATTTCCAAAAAGAACAGATGCTTAATATACCCTATTCGTCCGATTTTTTGCAGGGATTATCCTAATATTAATCCTGATTTAATATATAATGGTGTAGAAATGCTGGATGGGTGCGGTTTTTATTTTGATGTAAACAAAAAGTTTTTTGATTATTTAAAATGATTTTTATTCATACCTGATTCCTGCTTCTTTAAATCTTTTAAAGACTTCTTGGAGTCTTAATATTGGTTGAACTAAAGATACTCTAAATCTGTCATCACTCATGGCTCCAAATGCACTTCCTGGTGTTATTAGGACTCCTGTTTTTTCTAGTACATATTTACAAAAATCCATTGAATTTTTAAAGGTTGATGGAATTTTTATCCAAAAATACATTGTTGCATCGCTTCTTGGAGCGTAAAATCCAAGTTCATTGAAGCCTTGTGCTACAATTTCTCGTCTTGCATCATATTTGTCCATTATGTCTTTAATATAGTCTTGTGGCATTGTAAGTGCTGCAATACATGCATCTTGTACTATTGTTGATGTGCCGTAATCTATGTTTGATTTCATTGCATAAAGATTTTGAATATAGTCTTGTCTACCAATAGCAAATCCGCATCTCCAACCTGCCATGTTGAATGTTTTTGTAAATGAGTGAAATTCCAGCGCTATATCTTTAGCTCCGTCAATGTTAAAAATAGAATATGGGCGATAGTTTGAAAAGCAAACTTCACCATAAGCTAAATCTGAAATAAGTAAAATATTGTTTTCTTTGCAAAATGCTACAACATCTCTTAAAAAACTTTTTGGTGCAACTGCTCCCGTTGGATTGTTTGGGTAATTTATAAAAAACATCTTAGCATTTTTTGCGATATCTTTTGGTATTTCATTTAAGTCTATTAAAAATCTGTTTTCTTCTTTTAACTTAACAAAAAAAGGTTTTCCTCCGGCAATTAGTGTTCCTCTACATAATACTGGATAATATGGGTCAGGAATTATATTTATATCACCTTCGTCTGTATATGCCATTGCAATATTTGCAAGTCCTTCTTTTTCTCCAATTAAAGTTTGTACTTCACAATCAGGATCAATTTCAACAAAATATCTTCTTTTCATCCAGTCGGATATTGCTTTTCTTAGTTCGGGCTTGCCTCTAAAATTTGGATATCCATGATTTATTGGGTTTTGTATGGCTTCAAGCGCAACTTTTATAACTGGATCAGGAGTTGCTCCATCAGGATTTCCTATTGATATATCTATTACATCAACACCTTTTTCTATTGCTTTTTGTTTAAGTTCTGCAAGTTGTGCAAAAATATATTTTGGTAAATTTAAAATTCTTTTTGAAGGTTGTATATTGATTGATTGAGTTGTGTTTTTCATATTTTCCTCTATTCTTCTAAAATATAAAAAAATAAGCCTCGAAATTCGAGGCTTATTGAGTGTTCTTTAAAAACTTATGCTTGCGCCTCGGATGCAGAAGTTTCCGCTTCTTGTGCGGCTTGTGCTTGGGCTGCTTTTTCTTGTTCTAATTTTGCTTGTGCTTTTTTAGAAAGTTTCTTTGTTTCAACTTTTTTATAGTTTAAGCTACCGTCTTCATTGGCATTTTTAATTAAATACATAACAGTTTCAGTTGCTTGAGCGCCTTGTGCAAGTCTTTCATTGGCTCTTTTTGTATTTAGCTTCATTTCTTTTGTTTTTGGGTTATAATAGCCGAGTTCTTCGATAGGAGCACCCTCTCTTTTTGAGCGACTGTCGATTACAACAATTCTGTAGCTTGGATTTTTCTTATAACCTAATCTTTTGAGTCTTATTTTAACCACTTTGATAAATTCCTTTTTTGTTTACTGTCTTAACTTTATCAAACTATAAACATATTTATTTTGCAAGTAATAAGAAAATTTATTTGTTAATTTTTTTAATAATACTTCCTTTAAATAAAAATAATGTTATTCTTTTAGTATGATAAAAGAAGCTATAGATAGACTCGTTGTAGGCTATGATTTGTCATCTACTGATGTCAGAGAGGTTTTTGATGAAATTTTATTTGGTTTAGCAGATGAAATTTTGGTTTCATCTTTTTTAACCGCTTTAAAGATAAAGGGCGAGACTGTTGAGGAAATAGTTGCTTCTATTTTGTCATCTAGAGATTCTTTTAAGCCGTTTTATTCTTCCTGTTCAAAGGATGATATGTTTGAAAATGTTTTGTTTTCGGATTCCTTTGATTGTTTTGATATTTCTTTTGCAGTTGATATTATTTTATCTGCTTGTGGTTTAAATGTTACTAAATATAGTCTTTTTTCTGATTTTAAAAATAATCAAAGTTTGCAGACTTTAAAATTGTTGGGTGTTGATAATTTTGAATATTCCGAATCTGATTTTGAGAAATTAGGTTTTTCTTATTTTGTTTTTCCGTCTTGCGAGAATTATATTAAGTACACCAGAAATATTTTAAGGGTTCTTAGTTTTTACAGTATTTTAAATATTACTGATAAAATGTTAAATCCTCTCGGAGTTAAAAATCAGGTAATTGGGGTCGCAAAAAAAGAATTGGTAGAAAAATATGCAAATATTAGTTTGAGGTTAAATAATTCAAATACATTGGTTTTATCCGGTGTTAATAATTTTCCTTTTGCTTCTATTGAAGGTGAGACATTTGTTGCAGAAGCTTGGAAGAATAAAATCTTTACTTATGTTATAACCCCTGAGCTTGTTGGGTTGAAAGAAGCTTCTTTTGATGAAATAAAGTGTGATAATATCGAGCATAGTCTTGAAATAATTAAAAATGTTTTTGATAATAAGATTTTAAATGCTCCTTATGATATAATTATATTAAATTCTGCGCTATCTCTTTATATTTCCAAAAAAGCAGATTCTATTATGGATGGAATTTTAATATCTAAAAAAATTGTTGATTCTGGTCTTGCAAAAGAAAAATTAAATCAGTTAGCTAAAATATACTAATAATTTACGATTGTAATAAAATTGTTATGTAACTATAATTATTATCTGCTATGTATAAGTTTAATTTAATTTTAATATTTTTTTCTTTAGTATTTGCCTCTTGTTTTGCTAATGTTGCACAACAAGAAGAATATAAAAATGATTATTTGTATTCTGACGCTTATTTTGATTATTTAATTGAATGTGCTTCTCTTGAAAAACAGGCTAATGATGAGAAGGAGAAAGAGTTAAAGAGGTTAAATGAAAGTAATCAAAAGGTTGATGATGAAATTGTTGCATCCGACTATGAAAATAGTGATAAAAAACAGGATGAAATTGTAATTTCAGATAGCGTACCCTTTAAATTGCATGTTGAAAATTTTTCTTCTCCAAAAAAATATGGTGAGACATTTAAAAAAGTCGACTCCAAGACCATAATTCCGGTTAACGATAAGTTTAGTTTTGTTCAAAATATGACTCAGGCAAGAAATAAATATAACAGTAATGATTATAAAATCCTTGCGGGTGCAGAATATACTCCTTGTCGTTATTTTTCTTTTGCTTCAGGTTTAGAGGCCAATTATAGAGATATTGATCAAATTCCAACGTCAAGAAAGCTCTATTTTACTCCAAGCTTGTATTTAAGTGATAAAGTTTCTTTGAGTTTTTATAATAAAATTGATACAAATACACATTCTGTTGATCATGATTTAGGATTAAATATTTCACCTTTTAAATCTAAATTTATGGATTTTGGAATATATGCAGGTCTTACAAGAAATACTTCTGGTTCTAATAGCCAAAGTGCACTATTTAAAACAAATTTTTACTTTTTTTAGTTATTTATTTAGATAATTTTTATTATACTCTGCCATCATTTCTAGACTTGTCATAAGGGCTTGATTTGTGTTGTCATACCCGCTTGAGCCACTACTTTTTGCTTGCAGGTTTGCAAGTTCCATACTTAGATTTTTTAGTTCTTTTAGGGCATTTATGTTATTTTGATTAGATTTTAAAAGTTGCTCGAGTTTCCCTTCAATTAAAATAAGCAATGTATTAAAATTTGTGCCTTCTTTTATTTCAATACCTAATTTTTGCGCTAAATTTTTTGCTTCCTTAAATAAATCATTCTTTTGTCCATTGTTTGAGGATAAACTGTTTTCTTCTTTTGCGTTTTTTGCTTCTTGTGCTGCTATTAGTCTTTTTCCTTCGTTTTCGGTAATATTTGGAGAGAATGAAATATTAAGTTCAATCAATTTTTCTTTTGTTTCTTGAGTTAATTTTTGATTGTATGCACCATAAGAATTCATTAAATTGTAATTTACAGAACTTATACCCATAATAACCTTTCTTTAATGATTTTTTTTCTAAAAATCAATGTTTAATTGCTTTGCCTTCCAATTACTTTTTTCGTCATTGTTTTAAAAAAAAATTAGTATTTTTAAGTAATTTGTAATAATTCTTTACAAATTTTTAAAGATTAAAAATACATAATCTCCGTCTATGGAATTGATTACTTTTAATATATTTTTTTCAGGGGTATCTATTTTGTAGTATTCGTTGTCAATTTTTTTGTATTGCACAATTTCTTTTAAATAAAAGTTTTTTGCTAGTATGTCTGCAATATTATATAGAGTTTTTGATTTTATTGCGTCATATAAAATTTTTGTTTGGTTTTGTGAGGCATTTAGGTTTTTGTAATTAATTTTCCTTAATGTAGTTGAATATTTCGTATTGTTCGCACATTTTATAATTGATGCGTTTGAAATTGGCTTTGAGTTTGTTTTATCAATAATTAATATTATATTATTTGATAATGCACCTTTTTTATCATAATTTTCTATAAAAAGTTTTGTGATAAACTCGTTTTGGTTTTTTTCGGTTAGATAATTTTGTAAAAGAAAGTGTATGTTGTTTTTATTTATGGTTTTTGCTTTTTTGCTTACCAGATTTTTTATTATTTTCTTTTTGTTTTTGCCCTTTAACATTTCATAGTCAAAATCCATAAAGTTTAATTTTTTGAAATAAAATTTTCCATAAGTTCCCAAATATGGCATAATTATAAAGTCTTCTGATGTTATGTTGTAATTGTTAAAAAAGGCATTAATAGCGCCGATGGTTCGGTAATTTTTTTTAATTGTTACATTAAAAGAGTTTATTTCGGGATTTATTATTTGAATTCCTACGATTGAAAATATTATTGCATATTTTATGAAATCATCTTTTATTGAGAAAATTCCATAAGACATCGAAATTAAAATTGATAAATAAAATGTTAAAAAATAAATTGGTGACACATCTATTTTCTCATAAAGCATTGCAATAATGAGAAATATTGAATACAACATTGAAATTTTTAAAATAATTTTTATTACAGGATTTTTTTTAAATGCTTTAAAACTTAAAAAAATTGCGATAAATGTTGGCAAAAAAGAACCAAATAATAAAGAAATAATAATTTTGATTGTATTTATTTCGTTTAAATTTTGATTCAAAAGATAGCTATATATCATTCCAAGTGTACTTTTGTTTTGTAGATTTAAAGCTTCAAAGCTAAGATAGGGGCTAAAAAATTCATTAAAACATAAATAAATTGAGTTAAAATTTAATCCTATACCTAGATAGGTTTCAGGAATTAAAAGTTTTGTCCAATTTATGTACTGAATTATAAGTATAGGTGAAATAATTAAAAAAGTTACAGTTGAATGTGTTAGCAGTTTTATTACTTCGTTTTTTCTTTTTTTTATTGAATAAAATGTTATTAATTCTGATATTACAAATAAAATGCCTAGTGAATCAACTATTATACAAAATATGTTTGATATTGATAATTTTTTTAGGTTGCTTCTGCTTGGTTTTTGTAAATAGTTTATGATGTTTTTAAGCGTAAGTGCGTAGACTAATAATATTAAGCCATATGGTGCAATTAGATTTGTGTAATATGAAAAAAAGTTTGAAACCGAAAGAAAAATCCCTATAAAAACTCCAAGAAACAAGCCTTTATTGCCTTTTAAAAGTTTTTTTGAAGTTTTCATTAATGTAAATATTATTCCTAGAGAAATTATTGCATTGACTGCTCTTATTAGGATTTCATTTTTTGAAATCATTTGAAAAAAATGTATTATAAGGTAGTAAGCAGGTTGAAAATAAGTATTTAGAGTTCCTTCTTTTATTATTTCAAAAGGAAAAGAAAGGCTTGAGATTGCTATAGTTTTAAATTCTGTTTCGTTAATTCCTATATTTGAGCTGATAAAGCAAATTCTAAAAATAATAAATATCAAAAATACAAAAGTATACAAAATTAAATCGGTTTTACTAATTTGTTTCATAACTCAAGTATAGCTCATTTGCCTTCTAAAAAGCAAATTAGGGAGTTTGTTTTAAAATTTGTATTGATTTATTATCTTCATCTCGCCAAATTGAATCTCCGAGATTTTCACCTGAATATATTGTAATTGTGTCACAATCTTCGTCATTTTCAAGAATGAGTAGATAATAATCTTCAAGCCAAGGATTTTTGTATACCTTGGAGTGTTCTCCTTTGCCTATTTCACCTCTTTTTATAACCCCCCCTGCAACCCATTCCATATCTTTAAACATATCTATTGCATCTTCAGGGGATAATATTTTTTTTATTTCATCAGGTAAGGTAACGTATTTTTTAATATACCTTACATTTGAGCTAAAAGATATTGTATCATTTTTTAGTGGTTTAATGAAATTAGTATCTTCTTTCTTATTTTTGCTATGCCTTGCTACCCCAAACGTGCTGAGGCCGCCGATTGGTGGTATTTTCATACTCGTATCTCTTTTCGTTTTCTAACAACACCTATTCTCTACTATTATTTTACCACAATTCGATTGAATTATCTATAATATTTTTAAAGTATTACAAAACTAAATATGGTATATAATACACTTATAGTGACATTTTTGATTGTTTGTGTATTATTTTTTTGGTTAAATATATTTTATGAAAATATTACATTTGGCCGATTTACACCTTGGCAGAAAAATTAATGATTTTTCTCTTATTAATGATCAAAAATTTGTATTAAATCAAGCACTGGAACTTATATTAAAAAATAATATACAATCGGTATTAATTTCAGGAGATGTTTTTGATAGAGCAATTCCTTCTGCTGATGCTTTGGAGTTGTTTGGTGATTTTTTATCAAAGTTGAGCAAATATTTTGTTAAAACTTTTATAATTGCAGGTAACCATGATAATGTAGAGCGACTTTCTTATTTATCCGATTTAATTAGAAGTTCTGATATTTATATTTCAAAGGTTTTTTCTGGTGAAATTGAGCGATTTTCGATAAATAATGATATTGATGTTTATCTTATGCCTTATTTGTATCCTGCTGAAATAAGAAAGTATTATCCTGATATTAAAGTTGGTGACTATAATGGTGCAATTAAGGCTGTTGTGGATGATGTTAAAATCAAAAAAGATAAGATTAATATATTACTTGCTCACCAATTTGTATTTTTTTTAGATGTTATTTTTTCTGAAAGTGAACAGCTTGGTGTTGGTGGAATTGAGGGTGTCAGTCCTAAAATTTTTGATAAATTTGATTATGTTGCTCTTGGTCATTTGCATTGTCCTCAAAGGGTTTTAACAGATAAAATCAGATACGGTGGATCAATTTTAAAGTATTCTTTTAGTGAGATAAATCAAAAAAAAGTTTTTACTGTTTTAGATGTTAAAAATAAAAATGAAATTTTATTTGAATTTCATGAAATAGAATTTTTGCATGATTTAAAGGTGTATAGAGGGTATATAGATGAGTTTTTGCGTAAAGATTTTTATAAAAATGTAAAACGAGATGATTATATTCATTTTGTTTTGTTGGATGAATATGTGCTTGATGCTCGAAAAAAGTTGTCTGCAATTTATCCAAATATTATGTTTTTAGAATTTGATAATCAATTTACACGAAATATAAATTCTGTTTCAAAAACTTTTAAGGGTAATGATAAGTCTTTAGTGGAGCATTTTTTTGATTTTTATAAGGTTCAGTGTAATGAAAATATTGATGAAGTTAAGAAAGAGATTGTATATAATTTGTTAGAAGATTTAAAGGAGATTGAATAATGAGACCTTTAAAACTTACTTTGCAAGCATTTGGTCCTTTTTTAAAAAAAGTTACTATTCCTTTTGAAAATCTTGATAAAACAGGTCTGTATTTAATAACCGGACCTACAGGGTCAGGAAAAACCACAATTTTTGATGCGATTTCATTTGCTCTTTTTAATCAATCATCAGGTTCTTTTCGTGGTACAAATTCTTTAAGAAGTCATTTTGCCGATGACAAATTAGAAAGTTTTGTAGAACTTGTTTTTGAACATAAAGGTGAGATATACACAGTTATTCGGACTCCGTTTTATGAAAGAAAAAAAACAAAAGGTGAAGGGTTTATAACTGTAAATTCAAAAGCACAGTTGACATTGCCAAATTCAAAATTGGTTCTTGGGGTAAGAGAGGTTGACTTATATATAGAAAAATTGCTTGGAATTAATGCTTCCCAATTTGGTCAGATTGCGCTCTTGGCTCAGGGTGAATTTTTGAAAATTTTAAATTCTGATACTCAAAAAAGAGGTGAAATTTTTAGGAGTATTTTCAAAACAAAAATTTTTTCTAATTTTTCTTTTTGTGTAAAAAATAAGGCAGATATTTTAAAGGCAAAGTATTTGGAGTTGAAACAATCTTTTTTGCAATATGTTTCTCAAATAAACTCTAAAAATGCAAAAATAAATGATTATATAAGGAATTATACAAGTAATGATTGTATTTATAATGTTGATGAATTTATTTTACTTTTTTCTGGTGAGATAAAAAAAGATCATAATAAAATTGAAAAATTTAAAAATATTGTTTCGAGAATTAATAATGAAATTAAAAATAACGATTTAATTATTTCTAAAATAAAAGAAAAGATTTCATTAAAAAATGATATTAAAAATTATGAAAATCAAACCCAAAGCACTAAACAAAACTTTATGTCGATAAAAAAAGAGTATGATGAACTTTCAAAAAAGAGAAATTTGCTCGATGAAGTTAAAATTAGAATAGAAAAATCGAATGATTTATTAAAAAAAATTAATTCTTTATCTGATTTAAAAAAGGAATTGAAGTTAATTAAAGATAGCAAATCTAAATTAGAAATTGAGATCTTTGAGATTAAGAAGGATTATCTTAAAAGTTCGTATTTGTTTTATTTTTCTCTAAAAGATAAGTTAGATAAAAAGAAAAAAGAATTTTTATCACTTCAGACTGATTGTGATTTGTGTAATGCAGAATTTAACAAATTGAATAATGAATTTTTATCTTTTCAGGCAGGAATATTAGCATCTGATTTAAAGGATAATATTCCATGTCCAGTTTGTGGCTCTGTTAATCATCCAAATCCAGCTAAATTACCTGATAATGTTTCTTATGAATTGGTTAAAAATATGAAAAATAAAACAGATAAGATGAGAGAAGCATTGTCTCAATTATCTGTTGAATGCTCGTTATTGAGTGCTGATGTTGATCTGGCTTTAAGTAATTTTAAAAAACTTGAGTCTCGTTTTTGTATGCATGATTTTATTTGTCAAATAGAAAAAATTGTTAAATTTATCAAAAAAGATGAATTTGAAAATATTATTGCATTGTATGAAGAAAATTTGTCTAAAAAAATAAATTTATTAACAGAATTTTCAAAAAAAATTGCTGTTGCAGAATCTTCTGTTGAATTTTTTTTAAAAGAGTTTAATGGTTTAAATTTAGATGATGCAAAAAGAGAGAATTCTCAATTAAAATTGGAGTTGAAAAATTTGGAAAATGAAATTAATTGCGTGGAAGAAAAGTATTTTTCATCTCAAGAAATTATAAATGATTTAATTTCTAAACTTGCAATTTTAAATGAAAGTTATATTAAAATTGACTTTTGCGAGGATAAATATGACGAAATAAAAATTAAAAATGAAAAGTTATTATTGAGCTTAAGTAATATAAGTGAAAAATTAAAAATTTGCGAATTTTCTTATAATTTAAATAAAAATATTTTTGAAAGATTAAAATTTGTATTTTCAGAGTTTAAAAATGTTGATAAGCAATATACTCAATATAAGATTTTATCCGATGTGGCAAACGGCACAATGAATGGTAAAGCAAAAATTGCTTTTGAACAATATATCCAAGGGTATTATCTTGACTTAATAATTTTTGAAGCAAATAAAAGATTGAAGGTTGTAACTAAAAATCAATTTCAACTTTTAAGAAAAAAAGATTCATTTTCCAAACAATCAAAAGTTGGTTTAGATTTGGAAGTAATGGATTTTTATACCTTTAAAACTCGTTCAACAAAAACATTGTCTGGTGGTGAATCTTTTATGACTGCATTGTGCCTTGCCTTGGGGTTGTCTGATGTTATTTCGGCTTTTTCTGGTGCTGTAGAAATTAATTCAATCTTTATTGACGAAGGTTTTGGAACGTTAGATATTGAATCATTGGAGTTGGCTTGGAATGTAATTACTTCATTAAGCGAAAGCGGAAGAACTATTGGTGTTATATCCCATGTTGAAGATTTGAAAAACAGGATTGAAAATAAAATCGTTGTTAGTAAAAGCGACACAGGTTCAAGTCTTCAAATTAATTTTTAATTTTTATGTTAAAATTTTAGTGAAAATTTAATAGAGGTGATCATGAATAATATTAGAAAATTGACAGATGATTTATATTATATTGGAGTAAGTGATAGAAAAATTGCTCTTTTTGAAAATGTATATCCTGTAAAGGATGGTATGAGTTACAATTCTTATTTTTTAGATGATGAAAAAACAGTATTATTTGATACTGTTGATAAGGCGTGTAGTGGTCAATTTTTTGATAATTTGGATACAATTTTAGCATCAAGAACTCTGGATTATTTGATAATTAATCATTTGGAGCCTGATCATAGTGCGTTAATAAAGGATGTTATTGAAAAATATCCTCAAATTAAAATAGTATGCAATCAAAAAGCAAAGCAAATGCTATATCAGTTTTTTGAGTTTGAAAGTAATATTGACGAAAATTTTTATTTGGTGAAAGAAGGAGATTCATTAAATATTGGCAAGCATACTTTAACTTTTTATATGGCACCTATGGTTCACTGGCCTGAAACTATGGTTACCTATGATTCTTATAACAAAGTATTATTTTCGGCTGATGCTTTTGGGTCATTTGGAGCTATAAATGGTAATATTTTTGATTATGAAGTTGATTTTAATGAAAGAATTTCTGAATATAGAAGGTATTATTCCAATATCGTCGGAAAATATGGTATGCAAGTTAATATGCTTTTGAATAAGGCTAAAAATCTTGAAATTAAGATGATTTGTCCTTTGCATGGTTTGGTTGTTAAAGATAATATTAAACTTTTGTTTGAAAAATATTCTTTGTGGGCAAATTATACTGCTGAAAGAGATTCTGTTGTTATTGCTTATGCAAGTGTTTATGGTGGAACTCAAAATGCTGTTGAAATATTAGCTAATGAGCTTTCGAATTTGGGTGTTAGAAATATAAAAATGTATGATGTATCTCACACTCATAGTTCTTATATAATTTCTGATATTTTTGAATATTCAAAGATTGTTTTAGCTTCAACAACATATAATAATTCTATATTTGTTAAGATGGAAAATTTGATTAATGATATTATTCATCATAATATTCAAAGCAGGACTTTTGCAATAATTGAAAATGGTAGCTGGGCTTGTTGTTGCGGAAATTTAATAAAAGATTCTCTTTCGGGATTAAAGAATATTGTTTTTGCTGGTGAAAGTATTAATATAAAGTCTTCACCCAAGAAAAATCAAATGAGTGAAATAAAGCGATTGGCAGCTGAACTTGCGCAAAAGAAAAGTGGCTAAGTTTGCCGCTTAAACATTTTGTATAACTTTTTTTCTTGAAACTTTTGAAATACCTGTCCTCGGGAGTGGTTCTTTGGTAATTATTATATTGTTTGGTCTTTTGTAGGAAGATAGTTCTAAAGAAAGTTTTTTAACTTCTGTTCTTATTGCCTTTTCCAGCTCTGTGTCATTATATTTTTCTATTGCATTTTTTGTTGGATGGATTTTTGCAATAATTTCTTCGCTACCTTGTTTCGAGCCTGTTTTAATAACATCTGAATATACTACCAGTTCTTCAATTAATGGACTTTTAATTAACACTGCTTCAACTTCTTCCGGAAAAACTTTTTTCCCGCCAGATAAAACTATCATGTTTTTGATTCTTCCTGTTATATACACATATCCGTTAGAATCTATTTTTGCAATATCTCCTGTTTTAAGCCAGCCGTCATCACAAAAGGCTTCACGAGTTAATTCAGGTTTGTTGTAGTATCCTTTCATGATATTTTCGCCCATAATTTGTAGTTCACGAGTTTTTGAGTCAACTCTTACTTTAACACCGTATATGGGTTTTCCAACAGATCCTAGTTTACGATGCTTTTCTGTATTCATTGTTATAATAGGACTTGCTTCGGATAATCCGTATGCTTCATATATTCTTATTCCTATTGTTTCAAAGAATTTTGCTACATTTATATCTAACGGTGCTCCGCCTGACATAAAACCTTTAAATTTTCCGCCAAATTTTTGATTTAATTCTCTGAATAATATTTTTGAAATGGTTTTGTTGTTTATAATTCTTGCAATAGTATATTTAAAGTTAAAAAATGCTTTCTTGAACGGTCCATATTGTTTTATTTCAGTATCAAGCGTCGTTTTCATTAATTTTAAGAATGCTGGAACTGCTACCATAAATGTGATTTTTTTCTCTCTCATAATCGGAAATATATCTTTTGGTTTTAAGCTATTTGAATAATATATTGAAGCTCCCTTATTTAAAAACGACATAAAGCCAACTGAAATTTCAAAAAGATGGTTCATAGGTAGTATCGATAACATTGCATCATTTCTGTTAAAATTGAAGCATTTTCCTACAGCTAAAACTTGTGAGAGCATATTGCGATATGTTATTTCAACCCCTTTCGGGTTTCCTGTTGTACCTGATGTGTATACTATTAATGCTGTTTTATCAGGATTTCTATGTCTCCATTTTTTGTCAGGTAAATCTTCAAGGGAATGAAGGTTTATATGTTCTTGATTTGTTCTTTTGCCATCTATAATTATTATGTGTTCTATTGATGGGACTAGTTCTTTTAATTTAAGAGCATCTGTGTAATGTGCACTTGAAACGAGCATGACTTTTGGTTCGCAATCGCTAAGAATATGAGTTAGTTCATGGATTGTAAGTTTGATATCTAAAGGTACACTTGTTGCTCCAGATAACACGGAAGCAAACAATGTGGCTCCAAGTTCAGGCATTGATTCAGACAGAATTGCAATTTTATCGCCTTTGTTTATTCCTATGTCGATTAGATAACTTGCTAATTTTCTTGAAAGTATGCTTAAACCTTTAAAAGTTATCTCGCTCCAGCCAAGATTCGATCTTATGCCAAGAGCTACATGGTCTTCTAATTCTTTTGTTCTTTTTTCTATAAACGTTAAGATGTTTGTTTCCATATGTTATTAACGCTCCCCTTATTGTAATAAAAATATTATATATTATTTTTTAAAAAATAGTCTAATTATTTGTAAATTTATGTTTACTTTAATGATATAATTTCTTTAATTAAAGGAGATTATTTGATGATTGAAATGAGAGTAATGGGTATAGCACTTGATACAAGAACAGGTTCTCCTATTGTTGTATTAAATGATATAGACAATCGACGTGCGCTTCCAATTTGGATAGGATCTGCTGAAGCCAGCGCAATAATTAGAAAAATTGAGAATATTCCTTCAACTCGTCCGATGACACATGATTTGTTTATTGATATTGCTAAGCAGTCTGAGTTTAATATATCTAAGGTTGAAATAAATAATGTTGACGATCAGACTTATTTTTCAACTGTTTATATGTATAATAATAAGTTGCAAAAAGAAATACAAATCGATTCAAGACCATCTGATGCTATTGCTATTGCTTTAAGGGCAGACGTTCCTATTTATGTCACTGCAAACGTTTTAGCTGTTGGTGCTGTTTCAACTGATGTTGAAAAAGACGAGGAAGAAGCAAGAGAGTTTAAAGATTTTATAAAAGACATAAAACCATCAGATTTTGAAAAATTACTCAAAAAGAATTTTGAATCTGATCAATAAATTCCATTTTGTTCTATCGAATGATAGTTTTGATTTTAAGTAATTCTTTTTAATCGCATTTAGTCCGATTAAATAAATAATTGTACTATTTTTATTTTCCATGGTATTTTATTAATGATGAATTTTATAAAGGCAAAAATTATGGAAAAAGTTACAAAAGATATGGGAATTATGGATATAGTGACAGCACATCCTGAAACTTTGGAAGTGTTTGCGCAATACGGCATGGGGTGTATTGGTTGCGCTGCTGCTCATTTTGAAAATTTGGAGGCTGGTGCAAAAGTCCACGGAATAGATCCTGATGAGATGGTTAGTGCTATGAATGCTATAATTGAACAAAAAGCTGGACAATAAATTTATTTTATTGTATTATTATCACACGTTTTACAGACGTTGGTTTTGCCCTGGTGGTGGAATCGGTAGACACGTCGGACTTAAAATCCGATGAGGCTAATAACTTCGTGCCAGTTCAAGTCTGGCCCAGGGCACCATTTCTCTTCCGTTACGGAAGAGTTTTTTATTGTCTGACTTTCACATACGCAGCTC
>CALUWK010000029.1 GCA_944324475.1 Candidatus Gastranaerophilales bacterium | reverse complement strand
CGTCTAGAGGCCTAGGACAACACCCTTTCACGGTGTAGACAGCGATTCGAATTCGCTTGGGGGTACCATTTAAAAGCCACTTATAAGTGGCTTTTTGTTTTAAATTTTAAAATATTTTATAAGAATAAAATTTTATTTTTCAATATTGGTTAAATCTAATATGTTGCTTATTGTATCGTAAATTAAACCAAGTTGATTTTTGGATGCAGTTTTTAGTAAATCATTTATGGATTTAAGTGTTTTTTCATCAGATTCAGGGTCACGAGGAATGAAAAACTTATAAAGTTCGACTTGTAGAATTTCTGATATTTTACTTAATAAAGTTAATGAAATTCTATTTTTGCCAATTTCAGAGTGAGCTATTGTTGATGTTTCGCAACAAGCAATCTCTGCGAGCTGTGCTTGTGTGAGTCCGGCTTTTGTTCTGAAATGTCTTAATCTGGCTCCAATTTGTTTATCTAAATTTGTACCCATATAATTATTATCCATTTACTTTAATTTTCTTAAATGTTAAATATAATAATTTGCATGGATATATTTTGCATGATAGAATGATTTATATGAATAGAATTTTATTATTTATAATGTTTTCCATATTTTTATTTTCAGTAGTTTTTGGATCTCCTTTCGAATATAGATATGCACCTAACGGATATAAATATGTTCACCATAACCATAGTGAATCTTCTTTTCAACATGCACACTGTTCAAGCGTGGGCGGTATTGAAGAATACGAGCTAAAAGATAAGACTAGAGTTGATTGTTTAACTAAAAAGTATGCAATAGAGTATGATTTTGCAAATAAAAGTTACGAAGCTGTCGGACAAGCACTATATTATGGTTTAATGACAAGAAAAATTCCAAAAGTGGTTTTAATTTTGGATTCAGATAGAATTTTTGAGCAGATGATTTATTTTGACAGAATTAAAAGAATAGCAAAAAAATATAATTTTGAAGTTGAATATATTTCAGATAATTTATTAAATATTGAAAAAGACTTTGAATGTGAATATAATGACTGTAAATGTCATTATAGAAAAATTTAAGGGTATTTTATGAAAATATACAATAATATATTGGAGACAATAGGTTCAACTCCTTTAGTTAAAATTAATAAGCTTACAGGGGGAAATGTTTTTGCAAAATTGGAATATTTTAATCCTGCAGGTTCAATTAAAGATAGGGCGGCTTTGAATATGATTTTAGGAGCCGAAAAAAGGGGACTAATCAAAAAAGATACTGAAATAATTGAGCCTACAAGCGGAAATACGGGTATAGGGCTTGCTCTTGTTTGTGCTGTAAGGGGTTATAAATTGACTATTGTTATGCCCGACAGCATGAGTGTTGAAAGGCAAAAATTAATGAAAGCCTACGGAGCTAAGTTGGTTTTAACTGATGGCAAATTGGGGATGAAAGGTGCGATTGATAAAGCTTTTGAATTACAAAAGGAAAATCCGAACAGCTACATTCCTCAACAATTTGAAAATCCCGACAATTTTTTAGCACATTATTATACAACTGCTAAAGAAATTATAAAAGATACGCAAGGAAAAGTTGATATTTTTGTTGCAGGTATTGGAACGGGCGGAACAATAACCGGTATTGCCAAAAAATTAAAAGAATATAATTCAAATATAAAAGTAATTGGAGTAGAACCTTTTTCAAGTCCGTATTTAACAAAAAAAACATCGGGAATTCACAAAATACAAGGTATTGGAGCTGGTTTTTGCCCTTCTATCTTAAATTTAACTTTGATTGATGAAATAATTACAGTTAAAGATGAAGACGCAATTAATATGACGGTTGAACTTGCCAAAAAAGAAGGTATTTTTGCGGGAATTTCTGCAGGAGCAAATGTTTTTGCCGCTATAGAGGAAGCAAAAAAAGATTTTAGTAAAAATATTGTAGTAATAATACCTGATACAGGTGAAAGATATCTTTCAAGCGGTGTTTTTAATTGATATGAGCCATAAGTCGGTTTAAAAGTTGGCTTTTTGTGTGATAGCCGGCAAATTGAGCTGAAATTTCACCGTTTTTAAAAAGAATAAAACTAGGGAATCCTGAAACTCCATATTTATGTGCAATTTCAGAGTGTTTATCACAGTCAAGTTTGCCTATCCAAAAACCGTTATCGCTTAATTCTTTTAAAACCGATTCTTGATTTTTGCAATATTTGCACCAAGTTGTATAAAAATCAACAAGCTTTAGACCTTGTTTTGTTTCGCTTTCGAAATTTTTTTCATCTAATTCAATAAACATTTTTCTCTCCTTTTTTAAAATTATATATTATTTGAAATTTTTGTTCATTATTCTTTTACAAGACAATAAGTCTATATATTGAAAAAAGAAGCTAAAATGTTATAATTTAGATAAGTACTTTGAAAACTAAATATGGGGATGTAAAGGTTTCGACGGGGTGAAGTTTATCGTTGCGGTTGCATTTCGAGCCGAATAACTCGTTAAACTTTTCAAAAAAATAAACGCTAATAACGTTGTAAAAGCTGATTTTGCTCCTAGAGCAATCGCTGCATAGTAGCGACAGCCACTCTATAAGCCCAACTTGCCGGCGTATAGGGTAAATTATGCAAGTACAGCGCATGTTTTCATTTAGCGATGTGCGTCAAGTTTTAGTTAAATGAAGTTGGCAGTCTTTAAAATTGTCTTTGGACTTTGATTGGTTGCGGTAATTTTCCGGTTAAAGTTTAAGATAAAAGTGCCTATGAATGTAGATATCGTCTCGGTATCATTTCGGACGCGAGTTCGACTCTCGCCATCTCCATAATTTATTATTTATTATATAGAGTGTATGCTTGAGAGGAGAACTCGCACAAGCCTGTGGCTTGTCGGGAGTTCGAGCGCGAGTGAGCTGAGGGCAATAGCACAAAGCGTTGAGCTTTGTGCGTGCCCGTTAAACGCGAACGAGCAAGACACTCTCGCCATCTCCATACTTTTGAAGTTTGAGCCGTACTCCGACGGAGTAGGCGAAAACGAAAAAGCATACGGATGTGAGTCCGTGACGGCGAAACGTTGAGTTTCGGCGGACAGGACGAAACTGGACGATGGCGACGTAGAAATCTTTGATTTCACAGGAGCATAGTTCGATTTTACGGACATTATCTCCATAATTTATTATTTATTATATAGAGTGTATGCCTGAGAGGAGAACTCGCACAAGCCTGTGGCTTGTCGGGAGTTTGAGCGCGAGTGAGCTGAGGGCAATAGCACAAAGCGTTGAGCTTTGAGCAAACTCGTTAAACGTGAGCGAACAGGATGCTCTTGTTAATTTTTTGTAATTCAATTTTTAATTATTTTAAAATTAATTTAGGTCTTTAATTTTTTAATTTAACTAATTCTTTGGTACAACCAAAAAATTAATACTTCCCATATTTTTTAAATTTGTTGGATCAATCCAATTAAAATTATATGAATTCATGTAGATTGTTTTTTGAGATAAATTTCCAATAAAATCAAGCGTGATTTTTTTATTCGTTAAATCATCATTTGGAACATGAATATCACCAGAATAAAAATATACTTGTGTTGTTGAATCACCAGTAATTTTTTGTGCATATTTGTTTATATATTTAAAAAATGCATCTCTAATTTGTATTTTTTCTTCCATAGATGCTTTTGTATCTTTATAATTGTTGTTAAGTTCAATATTGTCCATAATAACAGATGGTTTTCCGTCAACATCTGCCATAAATATTCTTGACATACCAACAACATTTCCTGATGCATCATATAATTCTACTACATTATAAGATGTATTCAAAAGGTATATTGGAGTTGCAGGCCCGTTTCCACCTGTTCCTATTGCAGTACAACATGATGTTTTGTTTCCTACAAATAAATCTTCTTGTGGGTTTCTATCCCACAATTTAATTGTCATTTCTTGTCCTCTTAAATTAAAAGTAACGTCTTCAATGTCAGGTTTTAGCCATTGTTCGTAATTAATTCCTTTGGATGCGAATGCTTGTGCAGTTTTTGCATTAGCTTGCCCATATATATTGGATGTGTCAAGAATAAAATCGATAAAATCTCCAGTAACTGCCTCTTTTATTACTGTATACAATTCATTTTTATTTAATGAACCTTTTGCAGCAATTTTGACATTTTGGAGCATTGTGCTTAAAATTTCGTTATCTGTATAGTTTTCTATATTTCTATACATTTTTATTAATTTTTGCATTGTGCAAATAACATCTTTTGGTATTGTTGCAAGTATTTTTTTTGAAGCATGAGAAATTCCTTTTTCTTGAGTTCTAATAAAATTATCTAGCTCCTCTTTTTTCATATTTCTAATTGTATAAATTAATAATTGCAATGGTGCTGTTAGGTTATCATTTGAAAATATTGTATCTTCATTTAATAATGCTAAGTAGGCGTATTCTTCGTTAAATTTTAGTTTTTCTTCTGGAATGTTGGCTAAATCAGCTTTATTTATTCCTGCTTTTATTAAAATCTCGTGTTGTATTTGTTTTTTTGCTTTATTTAAACTAACACTACCAGATTCAGCCATTTTAGATAAAATGCCAGTATCAATTTTTCCTTGTTGATAGTTTTTAATAATTTGTACAAGTTGTATTTTTTCATTTGCAGTTAGTGCTTTTCCGTCTCTGTCAAGAGAAGTGCATTTTGTTAATTTAGACAATAATTCATAATTTTTTGGTGTTATACTGTTTATTTCTTGTAAAAATTTAGCAAATAAATTCGTTCTTTTGTCCATCATTTGGTTAACGGTATCCAAGTCAAGGTAGCTTGAGGCTCTTACCAGTTCGACAAAATTATCTTTAAAGAACTGAACCATTAGTCTTTGGTATGAAGTTTTAATTTCATCAGGTAATTGAGGGTATTTGCCATTAATTTTTTGTGTATATTCAACGGGTATACTACTTAAATATTGATTTGGTGTTTTCACTGCTAATTTTAAACTTTTTGATATTTGTTTAATACTGTTATAGAATTGTTCCTGAGTTATGCCTGAAGTTAAAAGATTTGCTATGTTGTATGCATACATATTTTGTATATTTGAAATGTCTAGAATTTGTTGTTCTAAATTTGGATTATTAACTATTTTTTTTATATTTGAGTTAAAGTTTTTATTTGATAATAATTTTGCCATTTGAATTATTGAATTGGCTGGAATGTTACCTTCTTTTATTCTTATCAATAAAATATTTAATATAATTTCATTGTCACTAATTTTTTCAAATATATCTGTTTGAGTTAGTTCGCTCCAAGGAAAATTATTTGCATTTTCAGACCAATTTTTTATTACTGTGGAAGAATCTATTGTTGATTGGTTAAGCAGGTTGTTTTTATATAATTCGTTTAATCCGCTGTATATTGTGGCATCTTTGCAGCCCATATAATTATTAATTATTTTTATAAGTTGTGTATATTGATAGGCACTTGGTAGGACATAGTTAAGTTCTTCCCATGGAAAATTTTTAATTAATTTTTTTCTTGTATTGTATAAATAGTTATCTTTAAAATATTCAGTTATATGATTTATTGTATCTTCAACTTCTTGCTCTGTATGTAGGCCGCTATGTGGATTATAAAAATATTCTTCAAAAGCTTTGGTTCTTTTTTGTAAAGTTTCTTCCGATATCATATTACCTGTCATTAATTTTGCAGTTTGAATTTCATTTTGAACAGGTTGAGTTTTAGGTTTTTTAGCTATAAAAGAGCCTTTAAAAGCAAGACATAAAAGAGTATTTTTTATTTTATTTTCATCATTTTGTTCATTTTTTTGTTTAATTTTTGTTTTTGAATTTGATGAATTATTTTGTTGATTAGACAGATAAAATTGATTAATTTGGTTCAAACTAATGCTTTTCATTTATAATCCTTGTATTACTACAAAAGTATAAAGTTAAAAAGATAAATAAATTGCTATAATTGTAAAAATAAATTTACCAAAATAGTTAAAATTTGTTAGAAAAAGATTTATTATTTTATATTTTAAGTGTTTGTTAATCCATGCTTCCGCTTTTTATACCTTTTAGATCAAGAGTTATATATTTAATTTTTAAATAAGATAATTGTTTTAAAATTCATTACGTTTTTTTATTGTCAACATTTTACAAATTATAAACATTAGTCCTGCTGTTAATATTAACCCGATAGTATTTGTGATATAGTCAGCAGAAAAATTAATAATTGCAGAGGTTTTTGATTGAAAAATTTGAGAAAAATTTATAAATAAAAGGGTATGCTACATAACAAGCTAAAAATCCCATGTTAAAAATATTGCAGCCAAGTGCTAAAATTCCGCCGTCATTGAAAAATATAGCTTGTATAGTTATAATGACACTCATTGCAATATAGGCTATATTTGGTCCTAACAGTATAGCAAGTAAAATTGCACCAATAAAGTGTCCGCTCGAACCTGTTTGTGGTATTGAAAAATTAATCATTTGTAGGGCAAAAATAAAGGTAGTAAGCAAAATTATTTTTGCAATTTCCCTTTTGCTATCAATCTGTTGATTTGATTTGCACTATATCCTGCGTTAAATCCATTGTCTATATTTACAACAGTAATTCCTTCACAACATGAATTTAACATTGTTAATAAGGCACTGATTCCGCCAAAAGAAGCACCGTAGCCGACTGATGTAGGAACAGCTATAACAGGAATATCTATCATGCCTGCTATAACTGATGGCAAGGCTCCTTCCATGCCAGCTATTGCAATTACGACATTTGCTTTTTTATATTTTCAATATTTTCGAAAAGTCTGTGTATGCCGGCTATTCCAATGTCATAATATTTTTTAACATTACTTCCATAAAATTCTGCAACTGCAGATGCTTCTTCTGCAATTGGTATATCTCCTGCTCCACCAGTGCATATAGCAATTTCACCTATTTTTTTTGTTTTATTTTGAATTAGAGTTATAATTTGAGCGGTTTTATTATATTCAATATTTTTAAATCTTTTCTTTAAAGCTTCAAATTGCTTTAAATTTGCTTTTGTTCCTATTGCATTTTGCTTATTGTTTTTAAATTTTTGAAATATATGTATTAATTGTTCATTTGTCTTGCATTTGCAGTAAATTGCTTCGCAATAACCTTTGCGCTCTTGTCTTTGTGTGTCGAGTTTTATGTCATTATTTAACATGGCTACCTATTATTATATTTGTATTTTCTTGAAAATAAAAGTCCTGCTTCAAATAAAAAGTATGTAGGAATAAAAAGTAAAATTTGACTTATTATATCTGGTGGTGTTAAAATGCCCGCTATAATTAAAAGACCAACTATTACATATGGACGTTTATTACTTATAGAATTATTTGATACCATGTCTGATTTAATTAATGAATATGTAATTAATGGAATTTGAAACATAAAACCAAAAGCCCTACCAGAATAAATTATACAAAAATAATTTGATTTTTTCTATTGTTGCAATTATTTTTCTTCAAATATTAAAAGTGAATGTGCTGATTGAACATAAGAATCATCTACATTTTTTTGTTTAAAAGGGTGTGTTTTTGAAGTATCACACACAAGATACCATTTTTTACCAATTTTAGGTTCTGGCAGTGTTATAGTTGTTTCGTTTTCGCAGGATGAACTTGCTATATATAAATCACCTTTATTTTCGGTGTTAAAAATTCTGTAATTTAAAAAATTTGAATTTGGATTGTCCCAGTATTCGCTATCATTTGGATCGATAAGCCCGCCTTCTTTATTGTAATATTCAATTTTGCAATCTTTTATTGAAGTTGTAATAATTGGGTGGTCTTTTCTAAATTGAATCATTTTTGTTGAAAAATCGTATATTTTTTGTTCGATTGAATTAGGCACTTCTATTTTTGAAAAATTCAAATAATTTGTTTCATCATCTTTATCATAACTGTTATGGTTGCCTTTTTTAGTGTGTCCTATAACATCGCCGACTTGTAACATGGGAATTCCTTTTGAAAGTAATAGCAAAGCAATTTGTTTTTTAATGGCATTTTCTTGTCGTTTTTCATCGTTGTTGTAATTTGTCGCAAAATGCCACATATCACTATCTTGATATGTGTTTGAATCTCTAAGATTAAAACCATCATGTGAATAAATATAATTAACCGATTTATTATCACCATTTAAAATCATTGGCGACCCTTCAAGAACATTTCTTAATGCTTTTGGAGATTGTGCATTTTGAAAAAATGAATCCCTTTTATAGGTTTCTCTTGCAACATCATTCCACTCTGCCCAGTTAGAGGGAAATTTTCCTAATTGATAACAATTTTCGCCACTGCAGGTCCAGGGTTCTGCCATTAAATATATTCCATCTCCGCTTTCATTTGGTTCAATAACTCTGACCTGTCTTTCTTCTAGCATTTTAGTTAATTTACCAACAAGACTTTTATTTGCTTCATAATTGACATAATTATCAGTATTGCTATCTAAAAGAGCTGCTGCAAGGTCAAATCTAAATGCGTCAACTCCTTGACTTGCCCAGTATGCAATGGAATCAGCTATTAAATTCATGACTTCTTCCTGTGCTGTATTAAAGTCATTATTGCAGCCTGAATTTTCGTTGTATATTCCTGATTTTTGTTTATAATAAGTTTGATTATCAATTAAAGAATAGCTTGTTTGTCTGCTTTTTTCGGGGTTATTGTCAACAATTTCTGCTTCTCCAGTATGATTGTATACTACATCCATACAAACTTTTATGTCATTTCTGTGAAATTCTTTAATCATCTCGCGAAATTCTCTTAATGCAGCCCCTGCAGATTTGCTATGTGCATATTTTTTTGCAAGTGCAAAGTATCCTAAAGGCATATAGCCCCAGTAATTTTTGCCACCTTGTTTGTCATCAAATTCATTTAGGGGTAAAAATTCTATCATAGTAAAACCCATTTCTTTGAGTTTTTTTGCTGTGTTCATGGCGCCAAGATATGTTCCTGGACCTTCCACATTTTCGTATACGCTTAAATCTTTTATATGAACTTCGCCTATAATTTCTTGTGTTAGTGGTCGAAGTGTTGTTCTTGGAATAATTGTTTCTTGACTAAATTGAAAAACACTTTTCGGCGCATAAGTTGCGTTATCTTCTTTGTAATTATCCATGCTGGTAATAAAAGCATCTTCGCCATTTGGATTATCAGAAGGAAGATGGCTTAATTCTCTGGCGTATGGGTCATAAGCAAGTTTGTTTGGATTAAAACGGTTGCCATCGTTGTCATATAAAGAAACGAAACCAGAGGCGTTGTCTTTAAAATAATCATCACTATATCTCCAATTTGGTCCAAATACTCTATATCCGTAATATACTGGTTTGCATACATCTATCTTTTCGAGAGGCAATGAAGTTTCCCAAATATTGCTTCCTTCCTTCTTTTTCATTCTTATATTGTATTTTGGGTTTTCATTTTTAGGTTTATCAAAAATGCATAAAATAACATCTGTTGCATTTTTTGAAGCAAGTTTGAAATCAATTTTTCCTGTTTTTTGATTATAATTGGCTCCAAGCCTTGTTGAATAATCTGTTGTGATTGATCTAATTATATTGTATAAAATTTGTATTCTTTGAATATCTTCAATTTCATTTGATGTGAAGTTTATATTGTTGTTAATTATTGGATTCTTATTATATTTTTTTATACTGGTTAAATTTTTTTTGTAATAGTTATAGGTTCTGGCTAAGTTTACTTTTTCTAACATAAGGCACCTCATTTTTGTATAAAGGAATTTAATTTTTGTTAATTAAATTTTAGTTAAAATATAACTTTATTTTTAAATATAATAACAAAAATATTTTATATTATGTTAAATTATTTATGTTGAATTAATAATTTGAGACAATTATGTTTAAAATTAAAAATGCTTTTTTTAAAATTTTAATAGAGTTATTTATTTTTAATAAAGAAAAACGTGCGCAAATAAAAGGAAAGTGGGCAAAAAAACATTTGCAAAAGTATATTAATATTGCTCTTTCAAAGCCATTAAATCCAGTTATAAATGATAACGATAAAAATATTA
Source organism: Candidatus Gastranaerophilales bacterium (assembly GCA_944324475.1). Taxonomy (GTDB): domain Bacteria; phylum Cyanobacteriota; class Vampirovibrionia; order Gastranaerophilales; family Gastranaerophilaceae; genus RUG14156. Next base: position 6,758 of record CALUWK010000029.1, on the reverse strand, counting down.
TTTGGCAATATTGGCACCAAGGGCTAGAAAATGCTCCTTTAATAATACAAAAATGCATAGCAAGCATAAAAAGAATTGAAAGCGATAAAACTATTCACGTCCTAGACTTCAATACCATAAAAAATTATATACAACTTCCGCAAAGATATTATGATTTAGTAAATTCTGGTAAAATGCCGATAGCATTATTTAGTGATGTTTTAAGGGTTTATCTTTTGGAAAAATATGGCGGTACTTGGATAGATGCAACTATATATTTAAGTAAAAAAATTCCTGATGATATTTTAAATTCGGATTTTTTTGGTTTTCAAACAGCTCCTGATTTTAAAAGTTTTACAGGTAACAAAACATCGTGTTATTTTATACACTCTAAAAAACAAAGTAAAAATATACAAACAATAAGAAGAACATTGGATGCATATTGGAAAGAAAATGATTTTATGTTTAATTATTTTATGTTTGAACATATCGAAACAATACTTATGGATAGAACAAAAGAATTGAACGATGAATGGGTAAAAATGCCATATTATCCTCGGGTATGCAGCGGTTTAAGAAGTATTGTTTATAAAAGATATAATAAAGAAATTTTGGATAAATTACTAGAGGAATTTTGGCTTCATAAATTAGCTTATAAAAAATCAAAGGGTGTGGAATTTGATAAAACAGAGGATTTAACGATAAATTATTTGTAAGCATATGTTTTTATAAAGTTTTAGCTTTTATGATAGTGGTTTTTATATTAAAAAAGACCGATTTTGTTCGGTCTTTTTAAATGGTGGTGCAGAGGTTACAAAGTTAGAACTTATAATCAATAAATTTATTGAAAAAGTCCGTGCTTTTGAAATGTTTGAACTTGGAAGAATGATTGATTGTATAAATTTAAGAAAAGTTGCGTAATTTGTTTATTCAAATAATGAAATATACTTAGTAAAACAAATTGCAGAATGTTTTCGGTTAAGTTTACCAGATTTACGATTTATAACACAAGGAGTTACTATTTTTAATTTTATTAAATCTTGTGCCAAACTTTTTGCAGTAGGCATTGTAATATTTAACTTTTCAGCAATTTCGCTTATTGATAAAATAGGGTTGTCATATAATTCTTCTAATAATTTTTGAGCATTTTGTACTTTGGCACCAAGTTTAATAATTTGATTGTTGCATTCTTTCTGTAAATTGTTAAATTCATGATAAATCTTATAAGTGTTATTAGCCGCACTATTTAAAGAATCAATGAAAAATAATATCCAAGATTCTATGTCTCCAGTGCTATTTGCATTTTTTAAAGCATTAGTATAATTATCTTTATTTCTTTCAAATATATAAGAAACATTAAACCAAGGCTTCATCAATTGTTTTGATTCTAACAATTGTGCCAGTATAAGTAATCTTCCTATTCTGCCATTTCCATCTTCAAAAGGGTGTATTGTTTCAAACTGATAGTGAAATAATGCCATTTTAATTAGTATTGGTAATTTTAAATCTTCATTATGCCAAAATTTGAATAAATCATCTAGAAGCATAGGCAACTCTCTCCAATGAGGAGGAATAAATTTGGCGCTTTTTATTGTGTTTCCACCTATCCAATTTTGAATTTTTCTTACACAGCCAGGCTTCCTATCGGAACCTCTTACGCTGTTTAATAAGGTTTTGTGCAAGGTACACATAAATCTTTCACTAATAGGCAATTTTTCCAATAGTTCATTCATTTCAAATGTTGCCTTAATATAGTTAATAACTTCTTCTCTATCTTTTATTTTTTCTATATCCTTAGTCTCCTCTTCAGGCAGTAAAATTTCACTAAATGTAGTTCTGGTCCCTTCAATAGAGGAAGATTTTACAGCTTCTTGTTTTATAAGCATTCTTAAAAAAACATCAATATTCTTTAAATTTTTCGAATCAGCATTTAATTCCGCAATGCTTTTAATTGCTTCTTCAAGCAAGATGTATATATCAGGATTTGTTATTTTAAAACCATTGTTTAAACAATTCGGAAAAAAATATTCATAAGATATATTTTCGTATTCATTTTTTTCGTTTTTAAATAGTTCTTGAGCTTTTTTGTTTTCTCCGTACATAAATCCCCTATAAAATTTTTACATTTTTTCTTCTCACTAAAATTTTATATAAAAAATTTTAGTGAGTCAATTATTTATTTAAAAAAATGTATTAAATTTTTAATGGAACTGATTTTAAAAAAAATATATTTAATTATTTTAAATGAGTAATTTGTAAAAAATAAATCATATTGTTATTTTAACAATTTAAACCTAACATGAAAAGAAAGAGTAAAAGCCTTATATAGCAATAATTTTGACGATAAAAAACAATAAAATTATGCTCGAACTTCTAAAATTCACATTATTATTGCGTTTTGACGATTGACTGTTTTTGGTGTTTGCCTTGTTTGAACAAGTGCAGAGCGCAAAAGCCCCATTTTGACAATAAAAAAAGAAGTCTTAATGACTTCTTTTTAAATGGTGGACCGTGTTCATCACTTCTCGAACTATTTAACAAAAACAGGATTTATATTGATGTATCAGAAAGAGTGTTTTATGTTTGTTTTGATTTAAAATTTGCAGCATAAAATAGCCTATCATTTTTTAATAGACTTCAAATTAAAATTTTAAAAACTAAAGCATTATTAATTAGTTTTTATTCTTATTCTTGTTTTTTTGCCACATTTTAAATTCTTCTACATTTTTAGGGTCACTGTAAAATCTTTTTGCGGCTTCAATTGTGGCAAGTGCCAAAGCTCTAACCACATCTTCTTCGATTAAATCGGTGTTAATTACAACACCACCTTTTTTCTTGGTTTCTGATTTGTCATTTTGCATGTCTTGCCTTCCTTTCTTTTGTAGTACACAAAAATGGACTTTAAAAAGCTGTATCGCGCAATTTCCAGTCCATTTTATGATATAATTATTGAATAAAAGAGAGGAATTTACATGGAATCCAATGAAATAAATGTATATTGTGATGAAAGTTGCCACTTGCAAAATGATGGTCAAAAGGTGATGGGGTTTGGGTCAATTTGGTGTCCAAAAAATAAAAGACTTCAAATTTGTAAAGATATTAGAGCGATAAAACATAATTTTGATATAAAAGAAAGAGCTGAAATTAAATGGACCAAAGTATCGCCTTCAAAAATAAATTTTTATGAAAAATTAATTGAATATTTTTTTAATAGTGATGATTTAAGATTTAGGGCATTAATAATTCCAGACAAGAATAAATTGAACCATAATGAATATAATCATACCCATGATGATTTTTATTACATTATGTATTATTACACTTTAAAACATTTTTTGCGAAATGAAGAATCATACAATATATATATTGATATAAAGGACACAAAAAGTTGGGAAAAAACTTCAAATCTTAAATATTGGCTTTTAAAATATTTTAAAAATAAAAATTATTATTTCGATGAAAAATGTTTTATAAAAAAAGTTCAATTGGTTAGATCGCATGAAACAGAGTTAATGCAACTTACTGATTTATTACTGGGAGCTATTGTTTATAAAAATAGGGGTATATATAAAAGCCCAACCAAGTTTTCACTAGTTGAAAAAATTGAACATTTTAACAAATATCCTTTAAATCGAAAAAGTTTATATGGCGATTCTAAATTTAATATTTTTATTTGGGATGGAGGAAATAGATAGTTATGAATTATTCTGTTTCTTGGTTGCCAAAATTAATAGAATATAATCCTCAAATTGACAATATCGATAAATATATTGAAGATATTTATCAAATTTATATAGAAGAATTCATAAATCAAGGGATTTTTTTTAAAGGTGAAAAACTTGCATTGAAGAAAATGCCAATACGAAATGGGAAAGAAGCAACTTTTTATCACATTGTTAGTGAAGGCGAGGATGAAGAAAATAGAAAAATTGATATTGACAGGTGTGCACGCATAAGATGGCCAAAAGCAATATTGGCTTCTAATTATATTGGTTTGAAAATTTGGGAAAATAAGCGAAAGAATAAAAATAATATACTTGTCTGGTTTTCCGAAATTGAATATTTGATTGTTATAAGAAAAAACCCAAATATAAAATTATTGTGGACTGCTTATCCTGTAACAAGGGAGCATAGGAAAAGAAAATTACAAAAAGAATACGAGAATTACATTAATAAAATGCAAAAATCGCCTCAATAAATTGAGACGATTTCGTTACTCTTTCTACAACTTGGCAGATGAGCTATCTATATTATGACATACAAAAATTAAAAAGTAAATACTTTTTGTAAAATTTCTTTACAAAACTATTGACAATTTTACAAAAAATATGTATCATGCAATTTTTTTGTCATGCTATTTTATGAGTTCGAAATCAATATTTGTTGGCTTCGAAGCGTCGAACTCGGGAAAATACTTATATTGTTAAATTTCGGCAATATTGTTATTTTTTAAATATGTTTTAATTTTTTACTCGAACTATGTGAAACTCAATGATAGCAATAAAAAAAGACCGATTTTGTTCGGTCTTTTTAAATGGTGGGCGTTGAGAGGCTCGAACTCCCGACATCTTCCTTGTAAGGGAAGCGCTCTACCAACTGAGCTAAACGCCCAACTTATTTTGCAATTTCTATAATAATTTATAAAGTTTATTTGTCAAGAATTTTAATTTTGCATAATTAAATTTTCTTGGTTTTTAAATTGCATATTATATAAATTATGATATTTTCCATCAGGAATTTTTACAAGTTGTTCATGAGTTCCCTGCTCAACAATTTTGCTGTTTTCAACAACTATGATTTTATCGGCGTTAAAAATTGTTGAAAGCCTGTAGACTGTAATAAAAACAGCTTTATAAAATAAGATTGTTTATATTTTGTTACATAATGATAATTTATTTCATTTATACGTTTTATTGATGTATATGTTTGTGTGGGTGAAGTATGAAAGTTGTCAGTTTTTGTCCTATTATAAATTTGCAAAAGTCTAATTTAAGAAAAATAAAAAACGAAAATTTATCACAGCCATTTTGTGATACGGTTAATTTTACTTGTTCTTGTAATTTTAAGTTAGATTTTGAAAAAGAAATTGAGAATTGTGAAAGATTATATCCTGGCGAAATAAGAAAAATGCAAAAGGGCAAATGGTTTTTGTTGCCTGAATATGGAGTTACGTTCGAACTAGCTGATGTTGAAAAGTTAAATACTAGAACTAAATTTTTTCAAAATAAATTAAAAAAATTGAAAAATAATCAAAGTTTATTAATAGGAAGAGGCGATTTTCCAGGTGAAAACAGATTTTTATCAAGAAAACATTTAGAATTTGTAAAACACAATGAAAATGTATATGTTAGGGATCTTTCAACAAATGGCACTAAAATAAGTGCAGACGGAGTATATAAAAATTTTAACTCCCAATACTTATGGCAAAATTATTCGGATAACCCTGATTTTTTAAGCCTTATAAATAAAAAATATAGTTTAATAAGAAAATGTAGGTATTCATCCGATTCAACTTTTACATTAGGGGTAAAACAAATTCAAGATGCCATTGATGCAGAAGTTGAAAGTGGTTACAAAATAAATTCAAATGACTGGGTTTATAGACTTTTTCATAATATGTCTTATAAATCGCCAAAAGTAATTCAAAGAATGTCTTTAAATGTTGTTGCTGACGGTAATTTGTTAAAAGAGCTAGATAAATTTTTCGCAACTGGAACATATGTTGACAAAAAAGGTCGGTTGAGAAAAATAAGTAATATTGATTCTTTTGATGTTTATTATAAGACGCCTGCAAAGGCTTCGGGTTGGATAAACAGACATGATCCAATAACAATATACAGTCAAAAGCAAATAACCAAAGAATTTTACGAGGCAATAGTTGAAATAACAAGAAAGTATAAAAGAATTTCCGCAAATAATATTCCTTTGCAGGGTTCTTCGTCAAGTAATTATTGGGTTTCGGTTGAAAATGAACCTAATGTTAAAGATATATATTCTTTGATTAAAAGAGCAAAAAATATTGATAAAAATTTAGGGTATGCTGTTTATTTAAATTGTTTTAATTCTAATAATGAGCCTATTGTAAGCACGGGTAAATTTAGTGCATGTAAAATTGTTGTGGAAGAATATGAAGAATTTTTAAATCAAAGTGTTCTTTAAATATACAAAGTTGAATATTGATAATGATTTATAAGTAATTTAAAAATTATTGATTAAATATTAATTATAAAAAATCAAAATGTATATTTTGTAATTTAAGATATAAAAGAATATGCAATTATTATTGTCCTATTAATTTACAATAGAAAAACATAAAATTTTAAAAATAGTGTTTTCGAACTTTTGGCTTGATGGTTGAAACTTAAGCTATGAAATAAAAAGCCCTTTGATGAATTTATCAAAGGTGTTTATTATCTCTTAAATTGGGCGTTAAGCGACAAAGTTCGAACTTTTTGAGACACATAAAAGAGCTGATTGAAGAACTCAAAAAGTCAGATACAGTCTTACTTTTAGAACGTTATCTTGTATTTAAACAATCAGTTAGCTGTCATGCTGAACTTGTTTGACAAAGCGAACCAAAATTTTTGTCATCCTGAACTTGTTTCAGGATCTATCGTCATGCTGAACTTGTTTCAGGATCTATCGTCATGCTGAACTTGTTTCAGGATCTATCGTCATGCTGAACTTGTTTCAGCATCTATCGTCATGCTGAACTTGTTTCAGCATCTTACCATGTTTATTTAAGATACTATACCTATTAAGACCCTGAAACGAGTTCA
>CALUWK010000028.1 GCA_944324475.1 Candidatus Gastranaerophilales bacterium | reverse complement strand
ATAAAGTATTATAAATTTTTAACATCTTTTTTCCCTCAAAAAGATTTTACTATAAATAATTTCATAGTAAAATAAGTAGGTTGAATAAAACTATATGGGGCAAGGATATGAAAAATACTGTTGTAGTTGGAGCTCAATTTGGAGATGAAGGAAAAGCTAAAATAACTGATTTATTAGCTTATGAGGCTGATTTTATTACTCGTTTTCAAGGAGGCTCAAACGCAGGACACACTGTTATTGCTAACGGTAAAAAATATGCTTTTCACCTTGTTCCGTCAGGAATTTTATATGAAAATAAAATCTGCATGATAGGCGCAGGCTGCGTTATTAAGCCTGATGACCTTAAAAAAGAAATTGAAGATATTATATCTCAAGGAATAACAAGAGAACATTTTGAAAAATGTCTTAAAATATCTCCTCTAGCTCATATTACAATGAAATATCATACAGATATAGATGGTTATAGCGAAAATTCACTTGGTAAAAATAAAATTGGAACAACAAAAAAGGGTATTGGTCCGACTTACACTGATAAATATAGACGCACAGGCATTAGAGTAGAAGATTTATTTAACAAAGAAACCTTATCAAAAAAAATAGATATTATTCTTCCTGCTAAAAATAAAGAACTTGAATTTGTTTATAATTTAAAACCATATGCAAAAGAAGAAATTTTATCAGAATGCGAAGAATATAGAAAAATTTTAGCTCCCTATGTTGATTTTAATTGGCAAGAAAATTTATTAAATATAAAAAACAATAAATCAATTCTTTTTGAAGGCGCTCAAGGCGTTATGCTTGATGTTGACTATGGAACATATCCTTATGTAACTTCATCCAATCCTATTGCAGGCGGTGCTGGCGTTGGAGCTTCTGTTGGACCTATGAGCATTCAAAGAGCGATCGGTGTATTTAAAGCATATATGACAAGAGTTGGCGAAGGTGCTTTTATAACAGAACTTGATAATGAAACAGGAGAAAAACTGCGCTCAATTGGCGGAGAATTTGGCGTTACAACAGGCAGAGCCCGCCGTTGCGGTTGGTTTGATGCAATAAGCGCTAAATATGCAGTTTTAGCAGGCGGTTTATCAGAAGTAGCCCTTACAAAATTAGATGTATTGGACACTTTTGATGAAATAAAAGTTGCTATTGCATACAAAAATAAAGTCACAGGAAAAACAACAACTCAATACCCCACAGACGTTTTCACACATTACGATTGGGAGCCTGTTTATGAAGTTCATAAAGGCTGGAATTGTGATATTTCAAAATGCAAAACTTATGATGAACTTCCTCAAAATGCTAAAAATTACCTAAAACGTCTAGAAGAACTTTTAGGAATTAAAATAACGATAATAAGCGTTGGACCTGATAGAGAACAAACTATATTTGTTGATTAGAGTCCATTATATCTTCCTGAGTAATAAGCAGGAGAATATCTTTGCCTTGCAGAAAGTGGCATGTGCGTTTGTTTTTTTTCAATATTTGGATAAGAACTATATCTATTTGGATATTTAATATTTCTAGTCGGATTTGTATTATATCTCATTTGCCTTCTTTGAGCCATAGCTCTTTGATTTTGAAGCAACTGTTGAACACCAAGATATTCTTTATATTGATATTCTCCAAAATCCGCACAAAAGGACACCCCACTTGAAACAAACAACAAAAACAAAATTAAAAATGATTTTGCCATAGCTAAAATTATAATATTATTTATTAAAAAATCAACCGCCTTAGTTAAAATAATTGACAGATATTAGCTAATATCCCATCTACCACAAGTACCACCCCAGCGAGCTATGATATTACCTTTTATGTCTGAAATTTTTTTAATTTCACTTCTATCTTGTTGCTCTTTTCCTTCAAGAATTGTTATAACTTCGCAGTTATTAGAACAACCCGTGCAAGAACAAGTTATGCTATGAAATTCCATATCTTTAATAGTCCAGCCTTTGAATTTTGTCGGACGATTTGTATATTGATGATGTTCCATAGCAAGCATAGCAGCACCTATAGCACCCATTGTTTGATGATTATTTGGAACTATAACTTTATGCCCTAAAGCTTCTTCAAAAGCTTTTACCATACCTTTATTTGTTGCAACACCACCTTGAAATGATATTGAAGGCAATAAATCTTTACCCAAAGCAAGATTTGAAATATAATTCCTAACTAACGCTTGACAAAGCCCATACAATAAATCTTCAACTGTGTAACCCAGTTGTTGTTTATGAATTAAGTCGGACTCCGCAAAAACACCGCAACGACCGGCAATTCTTGCTGGAGATTTAGATTGAAGTGCAATATCACCAAAATCTTTAATATCAACATTCAATCTTTGTGCTTGATGATCAAGAAAACTTCCTGTTCCTGCAGCACAAACGGTATTCATAGCAAAATCAGTTACAATACCATCCCTTAAAATAATAATTTTTGAATCCTGACCGCCAATTTCAAGAATAGTTTGAACATCAGGGATAGCACTTGAAGCAGCGACAGCATGAGCTGTTATTTCATTTTTAATAACGTCCGCTCCAACCAAAGCCCCCGCCAAATTCCTACCTGAACCAGTAGTACCAACAGAACAAATTTCATATTCTCTGCCGTTTGCCTGACTTAAAATATTATCTAAACACTTTTGAACAGCGATAACAGGCTGCCCTGCAGTTCTTGTCATATAACTATCTACATATTTTCCGTTTTCATCTATTAATGCTATCTTTGTAGTAACGGAGCCTACATCAATTCCTAAATATACTTTCATCATGACTCAATTCTAATACAAAAATAAAAATATTAAAATTTTTAAATGCAATTTATGATATGATTAATAAAAAAGGTTCACTATGAAAAAAACAAAAATAACATTCGGCACTGACGGATTTAGGGGAATTATTGCAAAAGAATTTACATTTGAAACTGTTGAAAGAATAATTAAAGCTATTTGTCTATATTTACATGAATTAAAATCCGATAAAAATACTATTATTATAGGTTACGACCCAAGATTTATGGCAAAAGATTTTGCTGATTTTTGTGCTGAACTTTTTAAAAAATACGGTTTTAAAATTATATTATCTTCTAAAGTCGTTCCAACTCCCATTGTAGCCTACTGTGCCAAATATTACCCCAATTCAATAGGAGCGATTATGCTCACCGCCTCACATAATCCTAAAGAATACCAAGGAATTAAATTTATTCCAAATTATGGAGGTCCTGCAACAAAAGAAATAACAGATGACATTTTAAAATATTTAGATAAAAAAATAGAGCCAAAAATTGGCGGTTCAATCACAATAAAAAATCTTGAAGATGATTATATTAATCATCTTGAAAATATAATTGATTTTAAACTAATAGCCAAAAACCAACCAAAAATAATTTATGACGGGCTTTTTTCGTCCTCTATAGGGTATTTTGATAAAATTTTAGAAAAAAATAATATCAAATTTGAAAGTTTTAATATGTTTCATTCATCCGATTTTGGAGGCGGACTTCCTGAACCTAAAGAAAAATTTATGAAACATAAAAAAAATGGCTATGTAATTATGGCAAACGACGGTGATGCAGATAGATACGGAATTTTAGACGAAGATGGAAATTACGTAAGCCCAAATATAATTCTTGCTATACTCTTAAAATATCTAAAAACAGATAAAAAAATTCAAGGTAAAATGATTAAAACTGTAGGAGTAAGTAAAATTGTTGATATAGTTGCAAAAAAGACGAGTACAGAAACAATAACAACCCCTGTCGGTTTTAAATGGCTGTCTGAAGCAATGAGAAAAAACAAAACAATACTTGCAGGAGAAGATTCCGGAGGATTATCAAGCGGAAAACACATACCCGAAAAAGATGGAATTTATGCCAATCTTTTAATTTTAGAAATGATGGCATACAAAAATAAACCCTTAAAAGAACTGGTAAAAGAAATAAAAAATTATGTAGGAATTGAATTTTATAATGACAGAATCGACATAAAACTAATAAATGAAACTCAAGCAAGAAATTTAAGCAAAAAATTTAATTCATTTGACTCAATAGCAGACTTTAAAATAATAGAAAAAAATAATATTGACGGAATAAAAATAACACTCGAAGATAAATTAAGTTCAATTTTAATCAGAAAAAGCGGAACAGAACCATTATTTAGGTTTTATATAGAAAGTGACAATCTGACAAAACTAAATAAAATCAAAGTATTTATAAAAGAAAATTCAAACTAACCAGGCATTGCCATTTCTTTTAAAAATATAGTGGCTTTTGCTAAAATAGTTTCCCTAAGGGCTACAGGATCGCTTATGCTAAATTCCATTTTGCTCATAATTTTAGGATTCAATATAGGAGACTGAATATTCGCCTGAACCAACCTATCTGCACAATACACTATACCGCATACAGTAGGCAAAGAACTTTGAGCAGGATCATGATGATATCTGATACAATTCGTTAAAATAACAGGCAACTGCCATTTTTTAGAAATCAATGCACCCAATATACAATGATTAGTACCAAACTGAGCATCTTCAACTTCAACTAAATCAACATTCCCTTGAGCAGCTAAATACCTTACTTTAGAATATTTCAAAGGGTTTTTTGAATTTAAAAGAATTTTTCCTATATCATGTAAAAAACCTATAACAAAAGCATCATCAGGATTAATAACTTTATATTCTTTTGCCAGAAGCTCCGCTGCAACAGCACATTTTATAGAATGTTCCCACAATTCCCTGCTTCCTTGGGCAGTCATCATTTGTTTTAAAGCCAGACTCATTATAATATTCTTTGCTTTCATCATTCCCAAAACAACAAGGGCTTTATTTATTGAAGTTATTTGCTGCCTAAAACCATAAAAAGCAGAATTTACAAGACTCAGAGTTTTTGTTGAAATTGCCTGATCAACCTGCATAATTTTTGCAAGTTCTGCTATCCCTGTTGTAGGATTTTTAATAACACTCAAAGCCTTTACCATAACATTTGGCATGGGAGGAATATCTTTAAATTCTGCAACGAGTTGCTGTGGATCAAGTTTATTTGAATTATTATTCATCATAATTTTTATACCTGCAAGTGCTTCTTGATGCTCATAAAACTTCCTATGGAACCAAATGCAACACCAAGTGTCAACACACTAAATAATACGATAAACTGAGCAAAAGGGTCAATCGAAATCATAAAAAATTCATGCATTTTAATTATATAACCTTGCACAATATCAATAGGTATAATAGCAACAAGCGCACCTAAAAAACCATATATCGCACCTTGTAAGATTAAAGGTGTTTTTATATACCAATTCGACACGCCCATCAAACGCATGATTTCAATTTCCTCTTTTCTTGATTGAATTACTAATTCTATTGTATTGTTTATTATTGCTATTGTCAAAATACAAACAATTACAACAAAAACAAAAGTTGCCGTATTTATAATAGCATTAATCATTTCAAATTTTTGAACAAGGTCTTGAGCATAACTGGCGTCATCAACACCTTGAATTTTCTTTAAGTCATTAATCACTGAAGCAATATTCTTCGTATCATCTAACTTTACTCTTATTGTATTAGGTAAAGGATTAGTTATATCAGGAACGTCTATTTCTTTTTTTAATTGAATCCAAGATGTTTCTTTTGAAATAAATGATACCTTAACAACATGTTCTAAATCTCTAACTTTATTTATAGTAGCATTAACATCAGCATCTTGAGATAAATAAGCACTAACTTCAAGTGCAGAACCCATAGACGTTACAAAAGAATTCAATGCTAAAGTTACTCTAAAAATTGAACCAAAAATAGTTAAAATTGCAGCTATCGTAGTAATTATAGCAATATTCACAAGACCCGTCTGAGCAATTCCTTTAATTGTCTCCATTGCAATTCTATACGTAATTCTAATCTCACTTAACCAATCTTTTGGTATTCGCGACTTTACTTTTTGTTTTAAATTTTGATTTTTAACTCTTCTAGTCATATGTTCCTGCTTGCATATCTCGTACCACTTGTCCATGATCAAGAGTTATAACTCTTTTTCTAAAATAATTAACCATAGCCTGATCATGAGTTGAAACCAAAATAGTAATTCCCCTTTGATTAACTTGCTCAAGTATCTGCATTACTTCAAGAGAATTCTTGGGATCAAGATTACCTGTAGGCTCGTCTGCTATCAACAAGGGCGGACCATTGACAATAGCTCTTGCAATGGATACTCTCTGTTGTTCGCCTCCCGATAATTCACAAGGTTTTGAACGATATTTATCTTCTAACCCAACGACCTTCAAGGCACCCATTACCCTGGACTCTATTTCTTTTGATGAAATTCCCATAGTTCTTATAACATAGGCTATATTATCGTATACTGTATGATTTTGAAGAAGCTTATAGTCCTGAAAAACAATTCCCATGCATCTTCTCAAACTCGGAACTTTATTTGGAGATAAATTTCCTATATCAATTCCTGCAACGTATACATTTCCCCTTGTAGGTCTTTCTTCAAGATACAACATTTTCATCAAAGTCGATTTGCCAGCCCCAGATGAACCAACCAAAAAAACAAACTCACCAGGTCGTATATGAAGATTAATACCCCTTAAAGCATATTTATTTTTATATTGTTTTACTAAATCTCTTACTACTATCATCTTACATCCATAAATTTTATTATCTTTTCATAGATTTTTTTATCAGTTAAACCATAAAATTCCATTAATTGCCTCTGTTCGCCGGATTGACCAAAAGTATCTTTTATTCCTATCGTGCACACTTTCGAAGGTGCATAATGCGACAAACTTTCGCAAACAGCCGACCCCAAACCACCTATGATACTATGATTTTCAACGACAACTACTTTTTTTGTCTTCATAGCACTTTGCTTTAAAACAGTATGATAAAAAGGCTTAACAACTGGATAATGCAAAACATCAGCTTCTATACCAACTTCATTTAACATTTTTGCAGCCTCTAAAACTTCAAACAAAGTCTCACCATTTGAAACAATAGTTAAATCTTTACCATCAGTCAATTTTATTCCTGCAACAGGATTAAAATTGTATGTTTCAGAATCAAAAATCTGTTTTAAATTAGTTCTAGGAATTCTAATATACATAGGACCGTTGGTATTTGCTGCATATTCTATGACATCAGAAACCTCAATACAATCAGCAGGAACAATAACTTTCATATCAGGAATTGAACGCATAAAAGAAATATCTTCCAACGCCTGATGAGAAGCACCATCTTCACCAACCGTTATTCCACCATGTGTTGCAACTATTTTAACGTTCAATTTAGAATAGCAAATTGTATTTCTAATCTGATCCAAACACCTCGCAGTGGCAAACATTGCAAAAGTACTCACAAAGACAGTTTTTCCACCATAAGCAAGCCCTGCAGCTGTTGTCATCATATCTTGTTCAGCTATTCCACAATTAAAAAATCTCTCGGGGTAGGCTTTTGCAAATCTACAAGTTTGAGTTGAACAAGACAAATCAGCATCCAAAACAACAATATTAGGATTTTTCGCCCCCAATTCAACTAACTTCTCGCCATAACAATTTCTTGGAGAACTTACTGTTTGATTCTTACTTAACATCTAATTCCTCCAATGCTTTTCTTAATTCTTCATCGTTTGGCGCTTTTCCATGCCAAGATACATTATTTTCCATAAACGAAACGCCTTTTCCTTTTATGGTATTTGCAATTATAGCAGTTAACCTGTTTGAATTTTTGGCTTCGAGACAGACAGACTCTATCTGTTCAAAATTATGACCATCTATTTCATAAACATCAAAACCAAAAGCTCTCAATTTCTCATCCAACGGTTCAAGAGTCTTAACATCATCCACTAAACCATCAATTTGTAAATTGTTTCTATCAATTATAACTACAAGATTCTCGAGTTTTTTAGCATTTGCGTTCATTAAACTTTCCCAAACGCTTCCTTCTTGCATTTCTCCATCACCCATCAATACAAAAACTTTTGAATTAATTTTATCCAATCTAAGAGCCAAAGCGATTCCAACACCTATTGACAGTCCTTGCCCTAAAGAACCCGTTGATACTTCAATCCCCGGAAGTTTTGTTCTTGAACTGGGATGTCCTTGAAGTTTTGAACCTAACTTCCTAAAACCGGACAATAAATCTTTTGAAAAATAACCGCAATGGGCCAATGTAGCATATAAAGCAGTACTTGCATGCCCCTTAGACAAAATAAACCTGTCTCTTTGATTAAAGTCCACCGCTTTATCCCACTCCAAAGGAACATTTAAAACTTTTTTATATAAAACAGCTAAAATATCAACGCAAGAACAAGCCCCACCCGGATGACCCGATTTTGCATTATGTATCATTTTTAAACAATCTTTTCTAACAGCTCTGGTAAATGCTTCCAATTTATCAACCCTTCTTTTTTACAGTATCTATTATACACTTTATTAAAAATATTGGCAAAGTAGGAAATATACGCTTAAAACGTTCAGGTTGCTTAACTGTTCTATATAGCCATTCAAGTCCCAATTTTCTGAATACAAGAGGAGACTCTTTTACAATTCCCGAAAACACATCAAAACTACCACCAACTCCCACCATAACACAACCTGATATTTTTTCTTTTAATTTTAAAATTAATTCCTCTTGTTTTGGTGAGCCCAGTCCAACAAGCAATATTTGCGGATTTGATATAGAAATTTCATTAATTATTTCTTCATTATTTTGAAAATAACCATTTCTTAAATACACAATATTTAAATTAGGGTACTGTTTCAAGAAATTCTCCCTCATTTTTTGTATAACTTCTTCTTTTGCACCCAAAAAAGCGATTTTATAATTATTTTCAAAGGCTAAATTAATCAATTTTCTTGAAAAATCAACTCCTCGAATTTGTTTTTGATTAATTCCCTGTAATTTTAATGCTATTTTTACCCCAATTCCATCTACTATATTTAAATCAGAAGAATTCACCAAATTTAAAAAAGAAGAATTTTTCTGTGCATACATTATCATTTCAGGATTAATTGTGATTATATGAAAATTCTTTTTTTCTTCTATTTTCTGTTTCGAAAGTTCCAGCGCGTCACTTTCGTTAATCAAATCAACTGGACAATTTAAGACGGTTGTTTTCTTTTTCATAAACCTATACTAACATAAATCAATTTAAAAAATAAAAATGTAAAGTATTTTTTTACGTTTAAAAAGCTTTCTGTTTGACTATAAAATTTGTATAGATTAAAATTTAATTAAAATAAGGAATTCAAGAAGGATTTATTTAATGAAAAAATGCGTAGCTGTAGTTGGCTGTGGTATATGGGGAAGAAATATAGTTAGAAATTTCTACAATCTAGGTGCACTCCATAGCGTTTGCGATTTAGATGAAGAAAATCTAAAAATGATTAAAGAATTATACTGTGACATTAACATAACTAAAAATTTCGATGAACTTCTGGCAAACCCCGAAATTGATGCAATGTGCATAGTAACTCCAAGCCATACACATTTTCAAATGGTAAGAAAAGGACTTTTAGCAGGAAAACACATTTACGTTGAAAAGCCGATCTCAACTTCAGCTAAAGAAACAATGGAGTTGAAAGAATTAGCAGAACAAATGAATGTCAAGCTTCTTGTCGGACATTTGCTTTTGTACCATCCTGCTGTAAACAGATTAAAAATGCTAATTGCACAAGGAGTTTTAGGAAAAATTAAATATGCTCAATCAGACAGGTTGAATATTAATTACTTTAAAAATGACAGGAGCGTAATGTGGGATTTAGCACCGCATGATGTCTCTATGATTGCCCATGTCACAGGAAAGGCACCAATTAGAGTTATAAATGCTACCGGAGTTGCAAGTGAATTTGAAAATATATTCGACATAACGCATTTAACAATTGAATTTGAAGATGGCGTCATAGGGCAAGTCTCGGATAGTTGGATACATCCTCAAAAACGTGTATGTCTGCTTATAAGGGGCGAAAAAGCAACTGCAATTCTTGATGATACCTTAACCGAAGGCAAATTAAAAGTATATGATAACAAAAAAAATGCGCAAAAAGATATAGAAGTTTTTGATTATCTTGAAATTGAACCACTAAAACTTGAATGTCAACATTTTCTAAATTGTATAGAACACAACAAAACACCTCGTTCAGATGGCGAAAACGGATATATGATAGTAAAGATTCTTGAAGAAGCAGAAAATATGATGCTTGGAACAAAAAAAGAAATTCTTGATAAACATAAATTTAAACTTTCTAGAGCCAAGTAAATTTTATCTTATTTTTTATATACTCACATTCTTCCTTATACTTATAGTCCTTCTTTGCAGAAGCTTCCAGAGCACTTAACAACTCATTATCTAAAAATATCGTCTTACTAGAATCTTTATAAGAACTGAATTTAAATTTTTGCTTTTCTAAATAACTTAACGGCAAATTTACAGAAAAAACATCAACACAAGGCTCAAAATCCAGTTTATTATCAAGCATACTAAATTCTATAACACTAAGCGATTCATAAGAAGAAAATTAAGTTAAACGATATAATACCTCAAAAATTAGTTCTTCAGGAGCTTATTATTCTGAATTACGGAAAATAACCCGTAATTATCTTCAAATCGTTTTTTAGAAGAATATAAAGAATTATTTTTTATATTATGGTTTGTAATTAAATTATTAACCGAAACAACATTCATAAAACTAAACGCTTACAATCTAACATGTAAGAATACAAAGCTTATGAATTTTTTATTTTGCTATTCAGTTATTTTCCGCCCGGAGCAAGAATCATGACAACATTCCTTCCTTCAATTTGAGGTTTCTTTTCAATTTGAATAGACTCTTGTTCAAATTCAGCCATAAATTTATTAATTAAATCCACAGCAAGATGACTATGTTGCATTTCTCGACCTCTAAGCATAACAACAACTTTAACTTTATTTCCTGAAGCTAAAAACCTTTTTGCAGCTCTCAAGCGCACTTCGTAATCATGGACGTCAATTTTATAACGCATTTTAACTTCTTTTACATCAACCGTATGCTGTTTTTTCTTGGCTTCTTTTGCTCTTTTTTCAGTTTCATATTTGTATTTTCCCCAATCAAGTATCTTTGCAACAGGTGGGGACTGGTTAGCAGACACAACAACTAAATCTAAATCTCTCTCTCGTGCCATCTGGAGTGCTTTTACGGTCGGAACTGTGCCATGATTCACTCCTTCATCATCAATTAATCTAACTTCTCTGGCCCTGATTTTTTCATTCAAAAGCTCATTTTGAGCTCGACTATCATTTCTACTAATAATTTTATCTCCTATTATCTGCTACCTATTTATTATTTATACCATAATTTTATTTTTTTTAAAACAAAAAACTAAAGTTTACTCAAATCAAACGGGATTTTTATTTTACACACACCATCTAAATTAATCTTTTTATCAATGCCTAAAAATCCATTTGATGTTCTTTTATTATTTATAATTGAAACCCACATACCAAAAAGCTTTTCTTCTTTTTGCATTTTTATTCTTTTAACTTTTAAATCTACATCACCTAATCGTTCATAATTATATGGTTCGAATTTTAAATCAATTATTTTACAATCTTTTGGTATTTTTTTTGATATTTTTTCAAGCTGTAAAATAAATTCCTTTTTTGAACAAACATAATTTTGCCAAGCAGAATTTTTATCTTTAACAAAAGGAATATGCTCAACCACAATAAACAAAACAACAAACAGCATAATAATTAAAGTTACAACTTTATTTTTAACTACATTATTTTGCAAATATTGAATCAAAACTCCAATTCCAAAAGCCAAAATAATTAATGCAACAAAAGAAACTCTTGTAATAGAATCCAGCATTTCTGAGCCAGGCAATAAAAAATATAATATTTTCCACAAAAAAATTGCACTATAACCACAAGAAATCAAAAATATAAACATCAAAAGTAAAACACAAACCCCTTTCGAATATTTAATTTTCCATAATCCGATTAAAGAAAATATTAAAGTAAAAATCCCTATTCCAAGAGAAAATTCCGAACTTCTTATATAACCTACATAATAAAAATTATCAAAAAAGAAACTATCCAAAATACTCAAATTTCTAATCCATACAATAAAATTAGAAACATTTTGAATTAACTGAAAATAGGTTCTCATAACACCTGTGCAAACAAAATTATACGAAAGTGGAGTTAATAATAAAAAAATTACCAAAATATAAAATAAAAACATTTTGTAATAACTTTTAAAAAAATGTGTTACAAAATCTCTTCCTGTTTTTGGCAAAAGTGCAATAATTAATCCAACTGTTCCTATAAAACAAATAAAAAAACCAAGAGAAAAACAACTGTAAAATTGAAGCACCATAAAAATTGCAAACAAAAGAAAACAAATATGATTTTTTATTTTTGAATTATTTTCATTAACGCTTAACAAAAATATTACCGCTAAAATTGTGTAAAATTGAGTAAAATAACTAATTTCATCAATTCTATAATATCTCATTAAAGAAAAGGCAAAAACAAAAGAAGCAACAGAAGAAGCTAAAGCTAAAAATTTAAATTTATATTTAAGCAAATAATAAAAAGTTGTATAATTTAAAACACTTAAAAAAATAATCAAAACCTGAAAAGAAGTAAAAGGATTTAATGATAAAAACCTGAAAATCCAATAAAACGGCATTATTCCGATTAAAGAATCACACAATGCCAAGCTGTGGGCTTGAGGATAATTAAACGGAGGAGACCAAAAATAATAATTAGGAGCAACCTGCCTAAGCCAAAGCCAAGAATGTTCCAATATATAATTAAAATATTTGCTATATTCACCTCTGCCTGCTATCAAATCAAAATTTGACAGAAACATAGGATAAAAAAATATTATCAATCCTAATATTAAAAATAAAAAATAAAAACCAAAATTTTCAAATATTCTTTTCATTAAACTTACAACCTATTCAAAAATTTTGTACAATTCTTCTGGTTTAAATATACCGTATTCAGTTATAATACCTGTTATCAAAGATGCGGGAGTTACATCAAACCCAGGATTTATAATATTTACGTTACTGGCACATACTGTTTTTCCGTTTATTTCAGTAACTTCTCTACTATCCCTCAGTTCTATAACTATCTTATCGCCTGATTTAATTGATGAATCTATCGTTGATTTTGGTGCAGCTATATAAAAAGGGATATTATGATATTTAGCGGCTATAGCAACCATATACGTACCTATTTTATTGGCACTGTCTCCGTTTATGGCAATTCTATCCGCACCAACCACAACTACATCAATCATGCCCATTTTCATAAAATAAGCGCCCATAGCATCTGTTATAAGGGTTGTATTTATACCGTCTCTAATTAATTCATAAGTCGTTAACCTTGCACCTTGTTGACGCGGACGAGTTTCATTAGCAAAGACTTTTATAGATGAATCCTTTTCAAATGCACTTCGCACAACTCCTAAAGCAGTACCATAACCTACTGTTGCAAGACCACCAGCATTACAATGAGTTAAAATTGAACCACCCTTCGGTATCACTGTACTTCCAAATTCGCCAATTCTTTTATTAATCGCTATATCTTCATCTTCTAACTTTATTGCATTCTCAATTAAAAGCTCAATTATTTTTTCATTTGTTTCATTAAAATTTTCAACTATTTCAAGTTGCTTTTTGATTGCCCAGCTTAAATTTACAGCAGTCGGACGAGATGAATTTATGTAATTTGCCTTTTTAACCACCTGAGCCTTAAAATCAGAACAGTTAATACTTTCAAGTGCAGCAAGCACAACACCATGTGCTCCTGCTATTCCTATTGCAGGAGCTCCTCTAACTATCATAGTTTTAATGGCATCATACATTTCATTTGTTGTTTTAATATCGATTTTTTTATATTCATAAGGCAATAGTGTCTGATCAATCATTCTAGACACACCGTTTAAACTATCAGTTCTTACCCATTGTATTGTTTTTTCAATATTCATTTCAATCCTCAATCTTAATATCCAAAGGAGCATCATAATCCTTTGGCTTATCTTCAATTTTATTCAACATAAAAGCTGTTCCCATACCAACAGCACTATTGGTTAAAGCAAAAATAATACTAACCATTACAATTATCACAATAAATAACCAAAAAGCATCCGATATAATATCAGGAATTGCATAAGAATAATACTTTTCCTTAAAAATTAATCTCAAAATACAAACCATGGGAGAAAATGCGGCAAAAAAACCAATTCCGCTAAAAAAACCTATTATACCACCCAAAATTGCTCCTTGCTCGTTATCAATTATACCTAGATATTTTTCATTTCTTTTCATATATAAAATCACTATCAAAGACGACAAAAAACTGACTATAAACAATGAAAAACCTATTACAGAAGGAAAAAGAGCAAGCAAACCCAAAAAAGCACCCAAAATTAAAGAAAAAACAGCCGCTCGTTTAACAACAATTTGATTCATTTTATCTCCTCCTTAAATCTCAGGCACTGCGCATGACAAACAGCAAGCGCTATTGAATCTATTGTATCATCTAATTTAACTTTTTCATCAATTTCTATACAATTTTTAACCATAACTTTAACTTCAGATTTATCAGCTCTGCCATGTCCTGTTATTGTTTGTTTTACAACAAGAGGAGTATATTCATACATTGGAATTTTATTTTCTTCCAGTACAACTAAAATAACACCTCTTGCTTGAGCAACTGGAATTATAGTTTTTTGATTTTTAAAGAAAAATAACTGTTCAACACAAGCGCAATCAGGTTTATATTTTTTAATTAAATAATCTAAATCATTTTTAAGTTCCAAAAGTCTCTTAGGATGTGCAGCAGTTTTGTCTGTCTGAATTGAACCACTTGTTATAAGACACAATTTATTCTTTTGAATTTCTACAAAACTGTACCCTGTTATACCAATCCCTGGATCTATACCTAAAATCAACATACTTTAAACAATAATTTATAAATTTTTTTTGTCAAATTACAAGTTCATTTTCAATAAAATCACGTAATTCTAACGTTTTTTTAAAGTTAAAAGATATAATCTGCCCAAATCTTAATCCTATAGTGCAAGAAGGACAGGCTGTTAAAATCAAATCCGCTTTTGCGCTCTTAATTGATGCTGCCTTTTTAAGAACAATCTTTAATGCTATCAAAGGGTGATATACAAAATAACTACCACCGAAACCACAACATAAATCCGAATTTTCTTGCTTTTTATAACTTATTCCTTTAATACTAGACAAAAACATTTCAATTTTCTTATAATCACTTTTATCCATATGACAAGGCTTATGAAATATTACTGTTTTATTTACATATTTTGAATTCTTTTTTAACTTTAGTTTCTTATCAACCAAAAAATCAGAAAAAAACGCGAGTTTCTTTTTTTCTGCTTCATTCAATTCTTCATATTCACTTACGGCTTTTTTACAACTTGCGCAATCAAAAACTACCTTTGATGCCGTTTTAATTAATTCAATATTTCTTTTTTTTGCCTTTTTATAGTTTTTTATGTCTCCGGCAATTAAATAAGGTATACCACAACATAAAAAATTTGCATTTGAAAATATTTTATCCAAATAAGTAGTTTTATGTTGAGCTTTTACAACACAACCTTTAAAATACAATACATTTGATTTTATTAAATTTTTTTTCGATGTTCTTTTAAAAATATTTAAAAAATATAAAATTTTAATTGGTAAAAGTTTGACAATGAGAAAAATTCTTTGACTTATTTTTGATGGACTAAATTTTGCATTTTTATAAGCAAAAATCATTGTAGTATTAACTTTTGAAGGACAATTTTCCTTACATTTCGAACAATTCAAACAAATTTTCAAATCTTTTGCAATTTCTTTTTTTGTTAAATTTTTTTTCTCATAACCCAAAAGTTTACAAATAAGCCCTCTTGCTGTATTGTTTTCATCCTTTTTTATCTGGTATATGGGGCAATTCTGCAAACACAACGCGCAACGGGAACACTTATTCATATTTTTTAAAATTTCATCTTCCTGCATATTTTATAGTATAATTAAACGACATGAAATATGCAAAATTAAAAAACGGCAAAATTGAAATTTTAACTTGCAAAAAACCAAAGCTCGATTCAAAAGGAGCAATAATAAAAGTTCTGGGCTGCGGACTTTGCGGATCAGATTTGGTTAAAATAAAACATGCCAATAAAAATAATGAAGATAAAATTATTTTAGGCCATGAAGTTGTCGGAATAATTGACGAGATAAATTCAGATATAACAACATTTAAAATCGGAGATATCATCGCTCTCGGACACCATTATCCTTGTTTTAAATGCGAATTTTGCAAAAATGAATCTTATTCTATGTGTAAAACTTTTAAAAAATCAAATATTTATCCTGCAGGTTTTGCTCAATATATTAAAGTGGATGATAATCATTTAAAATATACCGTATATAAAATGAATCCAACCTTAAAAGATGATGAAAAAGCTTTTCTTGAACCTCTTTCGTGTTGCATTAGAGCAATCAAAAGAGCAGGATTTAAATATGGAATAGATAATTCAAAATCAAGTGCACTTGTAATCGGAGTAGGTTCTATTGGTTTGTTAATGTTAAAAGGCTTAAAAGCATTCAAAGTTAATGCTTTTGGACTGGATATTTCAAAAGAAAGACAAGAACTTGCCAATAAAGAAGGATGTAATTTTATAAAAAATAACAAATACGATACTATTTTTTTAACGGCGGGAAATTCTAAAACAATAGAAACAGCGCTAGAATATATTATAGATGGAGGAAAAATAATAGTTTTTTCTTCTGTTGAAGATGATTTGTCGGGTTTTTCAAACAATGAAATATACTATCGTGAATTATCAATTATTTCAAGCTATTCCCCATCTCCAAGTGATATAAAATTATCAGCTAAATTGTTAAATGAAAATATAGTTAAAGTAAATAATCTCAGCACTTATTATTCACTTGACAATTTAGCTTATGCGGTTGATGATAGTTTTAAAAATAAAATTTTTAAGGCATATATAAAAATATGAAAATGAAGGCTGTGCGTTACTGGGCACCAAATGATATCAGATATGAGGAAATTAAAATTCCCGAACTTAAAGAAGGAGAAATTCTTGTTAAAGTTGAGGCAGCTCTTACCTGTGGAACGGACGTAAAAACTTTTAAAAGAGGTCATCCTGTTTTGATAAAAGAGACACCCTCAGGCTTTGGACATGAGTTTTCAGGGATTATATCCAAAATTGATGAAAATGTTAGGGAGTTTAATATAGGCGATAGAGTGGTTTGTGCAAACAGTGCACCATGCGGAGATTGTTTTTATTGCAGACGAGGTGATTTTGAACTTTGTGAAAATTTAGACTTATTAAACGGAGCCTACGCTCAATACATTGCAGTGCCCAGAAGAATTGTTGAAAAAAACACACTCATAATACCTCAAAATACTACTTTTGCTCAGGCCGCTTTTACAGAACCTCTAGCAAATGTCGTACATGGTATATCAAAAACTCCAATTAAAAAAGGAGACGTGGTTGGAGTTATGGGTATAGGCCCAATAGGATTAATGTTTGCATTTTTAGCAAAACTAAAAGGCGCTAAAGTAATAGCTATGGGAAGAAATCCTCTAAAATTAAAACTTGCAAAAGAATTTGCAAATGCAGATGTCGTAATAGATATTACAAAGCACCAAGATCCAACAGAAATTATAATGAATCATACAAATGAAGGTAGAGGATTAGATGTGGCAATAGAGTGCGTTGGATTACCCGAAATGTGGGAAAAAATGTTTTCGCTAGTGAGAAAAGGTGGTTATGTTCACTTTTTTGGGGGATGCGCATCCGGAAGCAGTGTAAATCTTGATACAAAAAGACTTCATTATGATGAAGTTAAAATAATAAGCTCATTTCATCACACACCACAATATTTTAGAGAAGCACTTGAACTTATAGCAAGCGGAAAAATTCAAGTCGATAAATTAATTACCGCAAAAATGGATATGAAATATGCTAAAAAGGCAATAGAAATGCACAGAGACGGAAAAGCAATTAAAATATTGCTTGAAAATTAACTTGACTGAATTTTATTATTTGATATGATTAAAAAGTCAATATTAGCTCCCAGAGTGGAGCGAAGCGAAACGGAATAAGAAACGTAGAGCAAGCTCTACCAACTGAATTCCAAATAAATTGAAAATTGAATGATTTGCCGCGTTAGCTC
>CALUWK010000027.1 GCA_944324475.1 Candidatus Gastranaerophilales bacterium | reverse complement strand
AGTTGTCCACCATATACAATTAAAATTACTGTTGATAGTAAAGACCTCTGTGTAACCCAGTATAACATGGGGGATAAAACTGAATTTCCAATTAATGTCTCAGGTGTCACTGTAGTTTCAACTGATAGAAGTTGTAACGCTGATGCCTGCTGCTGGCAGGGTAAGTCTGCATCTTCTTGTAATTCAGATAACGGCGGTTACAGCGGATGCAAAAGAACTGTATGTACTCAATATGCGGCAAAATATATTTGTAACAATTTAAATTATGGTGGTATGAACTGGAGACTCCCTACTAAAGATGAACTTGCTGGATTTGATCCAACTACAAATTCTAGGTACAAAGGTGTATCAGGTCTTATGTTGTGTGCCGACAGTTCTGGTTCTGGTTCTGCTCTATGTAATTATTCTTCTTCTTCTTGTATCGGTTCCAAGATGGTTAGATGTTATCCACATTGCTTGTGGAGTGGTACACTTTATGATACTGATGACTCGTCCGCGAGTGAATATTGCCTAGGTTCGGACTCCTGGGGTACAAATAACAACGATAGACGCTACGCCAATTCCGTACGTTGTGTCAGTGATTTAACTTGTGTAAGTAAATTCGGTTCAAATTGTACAGATTGTAGCGATTCTGCCTGCACAGCTTGCAAGGCTGGATATATATTAAAAAATGGTCAATGTATAGTGAGCCCATGTCCAGCCAATACTGTTTATGTTGAAGCTGATGGTAAAGAACTGTGTGTAACTCAATATAACATGGGGGATAAGACTGAATTTCCAGTTAATGTCTCTGGTGTCACTGTAGTTTCAACTAATAGAAATTGTAGTGCTGATGCCTGCTGCTGGCGGGGTCATACTTCATCATCAGGTTGTAATTCAGATAACGGTGGTTATAGCGGATGTAATAGAACTGTATGTACTCAATATGCGGCAAAATATATTTGTAACAATTTAAATTATGGTGGTATGAGCTGGAGATTACCTACTAGTTCTGAACTTGCTGGATTTTATCCTACATATTCAAAAGATATAGGAACAAGTGGTCTTATGTTGTGTGACAGCAGTTCTAGTGTCGGTGCCGCTGAATGTGACGATTACGATGTTTGTGATGGTTCCTCTAGTGATTGTTGTCCGAATTGCATATGGAGTGATACTATTAGTAATTTGAGTAGTAGCTTATTTATTTTCTATCATCTGTATGTGGGGTCATGGTATCAGAGTCAAAATAGTAGTAGTCGTGCTTACTCCGTACGTTGTGTCAGCAATTTAGCCTGCACTAAATTCGGTTCAAATTGTACAGATTGTAGCAATACTGCCTGCACAGCTTGCAAGGCTGGATATATATTAAAAAATGGTCAGTGCAAAACTTGTTCTGATGCTTTTGGTTCAAGTTGCACTTCTTGTAGTTCATCTGCATGTACTGCTTGTTCTGATGGGTATACTTTAAAAAATGGCAAATGTGTCGTGGCGCCAACATGTCCTGCGAACACTGTTTATGTTTATGCAGATGGCAAAGACCTTTGTGTAACTCAATATAACATGGGTGATAAGACCGAATTTCCAGTTAACGTTTCAGGTGTCACTGTAGTTTCAACTCGTACAGAATGCAACGCAAATGCTTGCTGCTGGCAGGGTGAAACAGCAGCTCCTTGCGATTCAATTAATGGCGGCTATAGCGGATGTAATAGAACTGTATGTACACATTACGCAGCAGAAAAAATATGTAACAACCTAAATTATGGTGGTATGAGCTGGAGATTACCTACTAGTTCTGAACTTGATGGATTTTATCCAACATATTCAAAAAATATAGGAACAAGTGGTCTTATGTTGTGTGACTACGATTCTGTTTACGGGTCTGCTCAATGCTACAGTCACAGTGTTTGCGACGGCTCCTACGGTGGTCGCTGCACCCCGAGCTACGTATGGAGTAGTATACTTTATAGTAGTTCGAATGCTTACCGCTACGACTTGATTTCGGGGTCATGGGGTCAGATTTACAACAATAGACGGTACGCCTTTTCCGTACGTTGTGTCAGTCCCTTAGGTGAAAATACCTGCAAAGACACTTTTGGCAACGGTTGCGTTGAATGTTCATCATCTGCATGCACTCGTTGTATGGATGGGTATGCTTTGAAAAATGGTAAATGTGTTGGATGTCCACCAAACACTGTTAAAATCACAGTTAGTGGCAAAGACCTTTGTGTAACTCAATATAACATGGGAGATAAAACCGAGTTTCCCGTTAACGTCTCTGGTGTCTCTGTAGTTTCAACAAATTCATATTGCGGCGCAGATGCCTGCTGCTGGCAGGGCAGGACTGCTAATAATTCTTGCAATTCAAATAATGGTGACTACAGCGGATGCAAAAGAACTGTATGCACTCAATACGCTGCTGAAATTATATGTAACAACCTAAATTATGGTGGTATGAGCTGGAGATTACCTACTGAAGATGAACTTGCTGGATTTGATCCAGATACATATTCAAGATATAAAGGTGCTAGTGGCCTTATGTTGTGTGACGAGCTTTCCGGTTACGGTTCTGCTCAGTGCAACGGTTCCCCCCAGGTTTGCAATGGCTCCCGCGATGGTGGCTGCAGCCCGATCCACGTATGGAGTAGTACATTCGATGGTAGTTCTCGTGCTATTGAGTACTTCTTGTCTGCGGGGTCATGGTACTCGCATTCCTATAGTAGACGTGATGCTAATTCCGTACGTTGTGTCAGTGAGTTATAAC
The DNA here is from genome assembly GCA_944324475.1 of Candidatus Gastranaerophilales bacterium. GTDB lineage: Bacteria > Cyanobacteriota > Vampirovibrionia > Gastranaerophilales > Gastranaerophilaceae > RUG14156. The sequence continues at coordinate 15,936 of CALUWK010000027.1, read as the reverse complement.
AATGAAGTGTCAATACTTTAGTCATTTTACAATTTAACTCTTTTTATAAAAATGTAGGAAGTAAAAATAGAAAGGAGAAAAACAAAAAGAAAAAAATCTAATTCCAGTGGTTTATTTATAATCCACGGCTATAAATAAACCACACTCCAAATAATTACAAAAAATCTTATATTATTTTTTGTGTTTTGGTTAGGGACAATGCTCCAACATTGTCCCCTTTTTTTTAGTTTGCTGATATATTTTCTAAAAATTCAAATTCGGGTTTTTTATCTTTTTCTATTAAAATTCCTATTATGTCAATTTGAAAATTTTTATAGTATTGCTTTGAATTTTGAATGTAGAAATTTGCACAAGCTATAATTGAATTAATTTTTGTTTGATTGACTGCTTCTATTGGAGTACCAAAAAGATTTGACTTTCTTGTTTTTACTTCGATAAAATGCAGAGTATCATTTTTTCTTGCAATAATATCTATTTCGGCTATTTTAGAGTAGCGATAGTTTGTTTCAAGGATTTTATATCCTTTTTTTATTAAGAAATTTTTTGCAAGTTCTTCGCCGTATTTACCTATTTGCTTGTTTGTCATAGAATAATTTTAAGATAAATTTTATATGGAGTAAACATTAATGGAATTATTAAAAAGAACTGCAAAAGAACAACATGAGGCTTTGATAAAAAAGGAAGTCAGTGCAGTTGAGTTAACTCAAGCATCGATAGAGCGAATTGAGAAATTAGACGGTACACTGGGCGCTTTTAATTCTTTTACTTTTGAAAGTGCGCTTGAAACAGCTAAAAAGGTTGATGAAAAAATTGCAAAAAATGAGGTAATTCCACCATTGGCGGGCATTCCTACTGCTTTAAAAGATAATATGAATGCTATTGGTACAAAAACAACTTGTTCGTCTAAAATTTTGGAAAATTTTGTTTCTCCTTATGATGCAACAATTACAACAAAATTAAAAGAAAATTTTGTGCCAATTATGGGAAAAGCTAATTTAGATGAATTTGCCATGGGGTCAAGTAATGAAAATTCTGCTTTCAAAATAGTAAGAAATCCGTATAATTTAAATAAAGTCCCTGGTGGCTCATCTGGGGGCTCTGCTGCGAGCGTTGCAGCTTCTGAGGTTACTTTGTCTTTAGGTTCTGATACGGGTGGTTCTATTCGTTTGCCTGCTTCTTTTTGCGGTATAACTGGATTTAAACCTACTTATGGACGAGTTTCAAGGTATGGTTTAATTGCTTTTGCTTCTTCTTTAGATCAAATTGGGCCTTTCGGGCGTTCGATAGAAGATGTCACTTATCTTTATGAAGCTATAGCAGGTTATGACACAAAGGATTCAACTTCGTTAAATCTTGAAGTCGGTAATATTTCTGGCAATTTAAAAAAAGATATTAAGGGGTTGAAAGTTGGTGTCATAAAAGAATTAATGGCAGAAGGTGTTAATGATGACGTTAAAAGTTCCGTTGAAAATGCTATAAAGACTTATGAAAAACTGGGTGCTCAAATAAAAGAAATTTCTTTACCTCTTTTAAAACATTCAATTGGTGTGTATTATATTGTTGCAACTGCTGAAGCAAGTTCTAATCTCGCTCGTTTTGATGGTGTTAAGTATGGATATCGAGCTCAAAATTGTGAAAATATACTTGAGATGTACTGTAAAACTAGAGCGGAAGGTTTTGGACCTGAAGTTAAAAGAAGAATTATGCTTGGCACTTATGCACTTTCAAGTGGGTATTATGATGCTTATTATAAAAAGGCACAACAATTAAGAAGGCTGATTGCAAATGATTTTGAAAGAGCGTTTAAAGAGGTAGACATTTTGGTTTCTCCTACTTGTCCTACAACGGCTTTTGACTTAAATTCAAAAGCAGATAATCCTCTTGAGATGTATTTAACAGATATAGCCACAATTTCATCTAATTTGGTCGGATCTCCAGCTTTATCTATGCCTGTCGGTTTTGATAGGGATAACATGCCTGTGGGTTTACAGGTTATTGCAAAAAAATTGGATGAAATGACTCTTTTGCAAGCTGCTTATGCATTGGAACAGAAGCTTGGAGTGTATAATATGCGCCCTAATATTTAATAAATATAACAAAAATAAAAATTGTCTGTTTTTACAGGCAATTTTTTTTGACAATTTTTTTTTATTAATATATCAGGGGGAATAGTTTATGATACACACAAATAATTTGAGAGTTATTGAAATTCGTAATTTTTTCAAAAAAGTTAGAAAGTTAATTAATTTATCCATCGTTTTGTTAGCTTTTTTGTCTTTTGTTTATTTGGTTTACTGGACTGCTGTTATGTCCGATGAGATGATTTTGGAATATAGTTCTAAATATTTTAGTCCGCTTGCGACTTTGATTTTTCAAAATGATTCTTCATTAGAAATTTATCGTTCAACTGCTTTTGTTTTGGCTTTTTTAATTATACCTTTTGGTTTTATGTATTATTTGGCTGATAAAATTGAAGAAAAATTAATTCAAAGAGAAAACAAAATTGATGAGATTCTTGAAAAAAATCGTGAAAAACAAGAAAAAATTAATAGTTTAATGCAATATGATATTATAAATAGTTATTCAATTTGTCTTTCTTTAGATTATGAGTCTGAAAAAATAGTTACTGAGGAAACAAGATTAACTTTGAATAAAGTTATTTTTCAAAAAATTAAAAAAGTTTTAAATAAAACTTTTTTAAATCTTAAAGTTGATTTTGGTGAAGTTTTAATTGTAACTTCGTTTGATTTTGATAAATATGATGCGATTTATTCAATTATTTTAAAGACTTTAGCAAAGATTATAGGTGTAATTGAAAGTAAGTATGAACTTAAAATTATACCCAATACATTTTCAGATGCTTATGTAAATAATAAAACTTTAAGTCAAATAGAGCGATCAAATTATGAAATTAAAAAATTAAACTTTAAAAATAGAGCCTTATCATCTGCTTTATTTTCAAAAAAATACAAATATTTAAATCATAACAAATATGCAGGTATTCCAATAGGCGAATATGCGTTATTTAAAGACAGTTCAACAAGCACTTATGAATTAAATGTTGTATATAAAAATTTATCACAAACACTGGCGAGTATTTCTTAATGCTCGCTTATTTTTTATCATTTGCGATATATGCAGTAAGTTTTTGCGCTATTTCTTTGCATTTTTCACTGTCTAGTAGGGTAATTCTCATATCTTGTATCTTTTTACTTAGTGTATTATTGTTTTTTTGAGAATTATTTTGATTTATGTTTATTTTTTTATCCATAATGTATTTATCGACTTTTTAACAAAAAACTTAAATTATTTTTTTGTAAAGAATTCCATTATTTTGTCAATTAGTCCGCTGTAATTTTCTTCTTTCTTTTCTATTATTTTACCGTATTGTTCTGCTTTTTCAAAATTTCCTTCAGAGTAGTAAAATTCTGCAAGAATTTCTTTTGCTTGTTCGTCTTTGTCTATTGCATAAACTTTTTCCCAAAATTCTATTGCAACAAATCTTTCTTTATTTTGCATATATAAATTTGCAAGTTCAATTAAAACAGTCTTGTTATTTGGATTTTCTTGATAAGCATGGTTAAATTCAACAATAGCGTCATCAAATTTTCCTTGCAATTTATAACAAAACCCCCAATTTAGATGTGAATTAAATTCATCATTTAATTCTTCATATATTAGAGCTTTCATTTGAAAAGATATGGCATCAGGAGTTGCAAGTTTTATATACTCATCTATTTCTTTAAGGGCATCTTCAAAATTTTTTATATTATATAAATACTGAGCTTTTAAAATATGGTATGATTTTTTTTCTGTGTTATTTAATTTTTTTATGTCGAACTTTTCAAGTATTTCATTAGCTTTTTCGTTTTGTTCATCTTGTAGAAGAATTTTTGTTTTTAAGAATTCATCTTCAACAACTTCTAGTGCTGATTTATAATCGTTTGCTTTGAAATATAGTTGTGCAAGCATGTTTTTTATGTTGATATCATCTTTAAATTCTTCAAGTCCTTTTTTTGCTATTGAAATTGCGCTTTCAATAGCCCCTTCTTTCATATACAAATCAACAAGTTCAAAATAAACATCTAATTCTTTGGAGCTTAATTCCAGCAGTTTTATAAATTCGTCGATAGCTTTTAGGTTTTTATTATCGACCTTAAAAAGTCTTGCAAGTTTTCTTCTTGCGTTTATGTTGTCAATATCAAGCTCGAGAGCTTTTTTTGTATCGTGAATTGCATATTCCAATTTATTTTGCGCTATGTTAACATTTGCCCTTGCAAGATAGTAGTTGAATTTATCACCTTTTTCAAGGTATATATCCATAATGCAAGAAAGCGCTACTTCGTCATTTGGAATTGCTTTTATAATTTCTTCATATATTTTTAAAGCATCATCAAGATTTTTGTTTTCATATAATTCTGCTGCTTTTTGATGCATTGTTTCAAGTTGAGTCATTGGCATTTTAAAATCCTTTTTTCTTATATTATCATAAAAATTATTCTAAAAAAATCTTATAAATAGGTAATATTGATGTGTTAATTTTTTTGATGTTTTCTTTTTTTGAATATTTTATTTTTGAATTAACGCATATTTCGGGTAAATATAGAATGAATTTATTTGATTTTGTGTTAATTTTTTTTATTTCTTTTAAATATTCTTTGATTAAATCTTTATCTTCTCTTGTCCCTAAATTTGATATTATTACTTTTTCTTTTGGTATTTGAGGATAATATTTAAGATAAGCTTTTGTATCTGGAACAATAAAATATACATTTTCGTATTTATATTTTTTGTAGTCATTACTTGCGTATTTAATTAGGGTATCTATGTTTGAAAATAAGTTGTAGTTTTCATATTTTGGCATGTTAATTGAGAATAAAAGAATAATGAGCCATAAAAAATTAATTTTATATTTTATATTTAATATAATTGCTGTATTTATAATTAAGAAAGGTAAAAATATGCAAAAATACCTTTCAAAAAGAATGGGTTTTATTGTAATTGAAATTATATAGGCTGCAATAAATACAAACGAAATTGCGGATATGTTATATAAGAAGATTTTTTCTTCGAATGTGTTTTTTAAATATTTTTTATAAACATAAACACAAAATATAATCGTTAAACACAAGAAAAATATATTTCCAAAGTAAAAAATTATGTGATTATATAAAACATTCAAATCAGGTTTTTCAAGCCAAGTGTTAAAATTTTGATTGAACGAATGAAGTATCATTGTGCTTTGAAAATAAGGTAAGAAGGTTAAAAAGGCAAAAATATTTAAAATTAAGAATTTAATCTTATTATGTTTTAAGATAAATAATCCCAGTATAAAATTAAATAAAGCAAATAAAAGTGTGTAATAATGTGTGTTAATGAGTAATATTGAAAATAAAACATAGTATGCATTGTTTTTGTAATTGAATTTTTTGTAGATATTAAAAAGACTATACCCTCCCCACAATATAAGACTCATAGAAAGTATGTAGCTTCTTATTTCATTTGATTCAACAATTATAAAAATATTTATTGCGCTTAAAAATGCAGAAATTAAAGCTGTTTTTTTGTTTATCAATTTGTTCGTTATAAAGTAAATACTATAAATTTGTATTAGTCCTAATATTAGGGGCAAAAAGCGAATTTGGGTTATTGTCGAGTTGAATTTGATGAGCCAAATATTTGAAAGTATGAAAAATAAAGGTGGATTTCCAGGGTCAAATATGGTTCTTTTTAAATCAAGGTTTCCGTTTGAAATGCTACAGATTGTGTATAATTCATCATTCCAAAGCGGAATAAAACCAATGTGAGATAATCTTAACAAAAATCCGAGTATAATAATTAAAAATATGGGAGAAAAGTTAAATCTAGGGTTGAATTGATTTTTATACAGGTAAATAATTATTAAAATATAACTAAAAATGTAAAAATACCAGTTGTAGAAAATGCTTTCAAAGTATATAGAGAGTTTTTGCAACAGCGTTTTGTGAACTATCTTAAAAGGTATTTTATAGCTTATTTGTTGGGTATTTTCGAAATTTATTTTGGTTTTAGTTGTGTCATTAATGGAATAATATCCAAAATTTTTTTCGCAAAATATTGAAATGGATTGAATGTTATTATCTAAAGTTTGGTTTTTTGGTACTATTTCTATATCGTGTATTTCCCCTTTGTAAAAAAGTGGATTTATTTGATTTAATTTGTATGTGTAAATTCCTTTTTCAAAATTCATTTTGTCACAATTTTTGTTAAAACAGACATATATATCAAAAAGTTTGTTGTTATTTTTTGTTTCTATATTTACTGCAATTTTATTTAAATCATTTTGAAAGTAAAATATGCTGAAATGATGCCTTAAGAAAAATAAGACAAAGAAAAATAAAATTAATGAAAAAATTAAAAGATTTTTTTTAAAAAAATTATTCATTTAAAAACATTCCAGCTAAGTCTTCGCAGTGTTTAAAACCCCTTGATAAAATATGTTTTGAAACCTTTATATTATCGTATTTTACAATTTTATGTTCTACAAAGAATTTTCCGTTTTTATCAATAGTGAGTTGTAAATATACTGGCATTTTATCTTTTGTCATGGATCGGCCTATGGAGCCTGCGTTTATAACAGTTTTTCCGTTTGAAAGACTATATCCGCATGGTATATGCGTATGGCCACATAGAATTAAATCAGCGCTTGAATTGTTAGTCATTTCGCATACGGTTTTATCTGTAAGTTCGGGGTATATATTTTCATTTTGACTTCTTGGTGAGCCGTGTACCAGTTGGATTTTGAGTCCGTTAATTTCAATATATTTATTTTCAGGTAGGTTTTTCACAAAGTTAATATATTCTTTTTTTGTTATTTTTAAATCTTCTTCAAGCGAGTAACCCATACAGGGGAACGTTTCTTTTGTTTTTTTAATGAGTTCATCTGTACAATTAGATACCATTTTGTCGGTGTTACCTTGAATGATTTGAAAGTCATCTTTCATTTTATCTTTTAATTCAATGATTTTTTTACATATATAATTTGGATTGTAACCTGCAAGGATTATATCTCCAAGGCAAAATATTTTATTTGGATTAAATTGTTCGATATCTTCCATGACTTTATTGTAAGCTTCTTCATTGCCATGAATGTCTGAAATAATTGCTATTTTCATAAATAATTCTCCTATTTATTGTATATGAGTTTTAAATTTCTTATTGAATTTGTGTGATAAATTCTTGCATTTGGGTTTAAAAATCCGATTTTATTAATATCTGATGACATATCATGCAGATAAATTACTCCTTTATTGCCTTTGATGTAGTCTTTTTTTGAGATTTTTTTAATATAATTCATAGAATTTGTGTCGATATAATGCCAAATAATTTTTTTATTTTGTTTTAGGGTAGGAAAATTATCTAAATATTTTTCTGAATCATTTGTAATGCAATGTATTTCATGGGTTTTTTCATATTGAATTGAGTCGTTTTTAACAAAATTCATAAAGTCGTTCAAAGTGTATATTTCTCTTAAACACATGGGTTTTGTGACTGAGAGAAATAAAAAAGATAGGCTAATTTGAAAGATGATTTTTAGCAGTTGGTGTTTTTTAATTTCATATATTCCCAGAATCAAAATACCTTCAAATAAAAATAACAGACCATAACATGATAAAAGTAATCTTTTATGCAATATAGGTTTTATATACATTGAAATTAAAAATACGGTTGTTAATATAAATATTATTGAACAAAAAAGATATACAAAAAGTTCCTTTTTGTTTTTGTTAAGTGTTGGTTTTTTAAATAATTGATTAGATATTACTAAAATTATATATATAACTGTAATTAAAGTTATTAGAATAAAAACATATTTGTTGTTAAAGTATTCATTAATTGTGTATATAAATGTGTTTAATGCAGGTTTTTCAATCCAACTGTTAAATGGAGTTAAAAGAGAACTTTTAAATGTATGTATTAAATATGGTATAAAAGAAGCAAAAATGGTAATATTTGCAAATATAAATTTTGTTATTTCTTTTTTATTTTTATTTTGGATTAGTTTGTTTAATCCCCAAAGTCCGTTGAATAATATAAAAAATACCATATAGTAATGAAGATTAATTGTGATTATTGATAAAATTGAGTATTTGATGAGGTTTTTTGTGTTTTGATTTTTTATGTACTGAAATAAAAAATAGATGCAAAAAATACTTATTGTTATGCATAATGAGTACGTTCTGGCTTCTTGTGAGTGATATACGCTAATAAGGTTGATTGAAGCTAAAAACATCATAAATAAAGCAAAATTTCTATTTATGTTTTTAAAAATTAAATATGTTGCATAGGGGAAGATAATCCCTGATATTAATGGGATAAGTCTTAGTGAAAAATTGCTGTTATTTATGATTTTGGTTATAAGAAATTCTATGATATAAAACATAGGTGGGTTTCCGGGGTCGTCAAAACATGATTTGAAGGATGTTATTGCGCAAGTTTTTGTATAGATTTCATCTAACCAAAGAGGAAAATAAGTAAGTTCGTTTATTCTTAATATTGTTCCAAGTATCAAAATAGTTAAAAATGTTAAAGTAAATGTTTTATTGTTAAATGAAAATTCAAATTTGTCTTTATTGAAATAATATAGTAAAAATGCTATAAAAAGCCAAAAATAAGGAATGATAAATATTTTGAAGTTATAAAAAAGCGATAAAAATAAAATGCAAAAATGGTTTAAAGAACCTTTGTAATTTGTTTCAAATGGGATTTGAATTGCATTGTATTCGTTTAATTTGTTATTTATGGTTATTTTGAGAACGGTTTTTTTGAATTTTAAAATATCGTTGTTTCTAAAATATTTATTATTTGTACCATTATATAAGTCAATCATTTTTATTTTGTTTGTCAGGTCTGAATTTTTTGGGTATGCAAGATAAATATTTTTAATTTTTGAGTTGAAGAAATCATTGGTATTTTCATCGAATTTTATTGAATAAATATTTAAAAAGCTATCTTTTTCAAAAGTTGAACAAAAATCATTAAAGCATATTAAAGGATCAATGTTTTTTCTTTGTTTAAGTTCAAGATTTATCGTTATAGGGTTAATTGGATAGTTAAAACCATTTATTTTAAAGTGATAGGGGTAGTTTTTGAATATATTTAAAATTGAGAAAATGGAAAAAAATATTAAAGTCCAAAAGGCTATTTGGATAATTGGTAATTTTGTTTTTTTATTCATTTTGTCCCCTTTTGAATTAAAATTTATGGTATGATTTTAGCATAATTGTTAAATTAAGGTTTTTTTGTAAATTTATGGAAAAAATTAAAATTAAAATCGGAAATGTTGAAATAGGAGCAGGTGCGCCAATTTCAATTCAATCAATGACAAATACTAAAACAGACGATATAAAAGCAACTCTAAATCAAATAGAAAAACTTGCAAACGAAGGTTGTGAAATTATTAGACTTGCTGTTTTAAATAAAAATTGCGCTCAAGCACTAAAAGAAATTGTTAAAAATTCACCAATTCCTACCGTTGCAGATATTCATTTTGATTATAGATTAGCTCTGATGGCTATGGATAATGGAATTGATGCTCTTAGAATTAACCCTGGTAATATTGGTTCTATTGAACACACTAAAAAAGTTGTTGAAATGGCAAAAAGTACAAATACACCCATAAGAATTGGGGTTAACGCTGGTTCATTAGAAAAAGATTTATATGAAAATAAAGAATTGTCACTTGAAGAAAAAATGGTAATTTCAGCAAAAAGACATATTAAAATTCTGGAAGATTTAGATTTTCATTTGATAAAAGTATCTCTAAAATCGTCTGATGTTATGACAACTATTAGAGCTTATCAAAAAATTTATAATGAAATTCCATACCCTTTACATGTAGGGTTAACTGAAGCAGGGACGCTAAGGGGCGGAATTGTAAAATCTTCTATTGGAATAGGCGCTCTTTTAGCACAAGGAATAGGCGACACTATAAGAGTGTCATTAACTGAAGATCCTATTGAAGAAGTAAAATTGGCTAAAGAAATTTTAAAAACATTAGGTTTAAGAAAACAAGGAGTTAATTTTATTTCTTGTCCCACTTGCGGAAGAACTCAGATAGATTTAATCTCTTTAGCTAAAAAAGTTGAAGAAAGATTTTGTAATTTGGATATTCCTATTACAATTGCCACTATGGGCTGTCCTGTAAATGGCCCAAAAGAAGCAGCAGGCGCTGATTATGGCATAGCAGGAGCAATTGGCGAAGGTTATATTTTTAAAAAAGGCGAAATGATTAAAAAAGTTCCTCAAGAATTGCTTTTGGATGAATTGAATAAAATAATTAAGTCTGATTTAAATATTTATTAAGAATTTTGTAAAAAAAGTAACCATGGTATATAATATAACTAAACTGGATGAATTTTATCGTATAGGGGATTTTTAATGAAAAAAATATCTTTTTTATTTGGAATTTTATTTATAAGTTCACTTTCTTGTTTTGCTTATATAGATGAAAATGTAACAAGCGAGGTTGATACTCTCAGAGCTCAAGGTTATAGTGATAGTATGTTGCACATAGCAGATTTTGTAAATGAAAAAAATAAAGGAATAAACGGTAATTATGAGCGTCGCTTTAAACCGGCAGATTACAAAGGAAAGCTTGGTATATATCAGAAAATAAAAATTTATTTTGATCCAATTCAAGATGATGGTAAGTTTGGTGAACATCAAATTAATTTTACCAATACTTGGATGGGGGATTCAAATTGGTATAGCTCTCCTTTAAAAGAAAGTGAAGTTATCGAGAATTTATAGATTTATAGATGCAATCAAGAATATTATGATAACAATTGAGACAACATAATTTAGTGTTGTCTTTCTTTTGAGTTTTTCTTTGATGTTTTTGAAATTAAAATTATATAGGTTTTGAATTATTTTAATTGAATTAAATAGTATTAATATGTATGAAATAATTATTGATATTATAGTCACGAAAGATAATTTATCGTATATATAGATATTTTTTAAAATTTGTATATTGTATTTCATAATGCTGCTTGGAATAATATTGGTTGCGATAAGCAATAATATCGCAAAAGATAGTGCGAATAATCTGTTATTAAAATATATACCTTTTATTGATACTAAATTTATTTTTTCTGTTTTTGTATTTATTTTTATAATGCTTAATATGGAATATATTCCCAAAAAACAAAATGCTATTAGGGTTGAATATTTTACGCTTAATTCATTAGATGAAAAGAATAATATATTTAATAAACAAAAACAACAAAAACAGTAATTTGAATTTGTTAGAAATTTTATTATGTTTTTTTGTTTATATGCAAAAATTCCAAAGTATAAAATTGATATTGTAAAAAAGATAATTAAAGTTATTTGGCAAATTTCGTCGGTATAATTTATAAAATCGCATATTTTATTAAATGCTAATATTCCTATCCAGGGTAAAAAGCAGAATAAAAGTACTGAATATGGAATATTGTTTTTATAATTTTTGTTGATGAGATAATTTACAAAAGGAAAAATTCCAATTTTTAAAAATATTGAAAGCGCCATGCAAAGATGAATTATATTTAGTTGTGTCGTGTCTTTTATAAAAAAAGATAATAAGTAAAATGAAAAGAACAAAATACTTGCAAAAGATCCAATTGTAACAAAATCATTTGAATAAATGTTGTCTTTTCTTATCCTCATATTTGACGCATATTTATAGATTAAAATTGTTGTAAAATCGAGTAAAATGTATATTAAAATGAAATTTTGGCATTGTATTAATATGCAACTTGTTAAGACTGTTAATAATAAAATAGAATTTATTATAGGGGTTTTAAAGCGTGCTTTTCTTGTTAGTTTGTATGTTGATAATACAAATATAATCATAAAAATGTTTATAAGTAATTTTATAATGAGATTGTTTTTATCAAGTGAAAATAAATTATTTAAAATTGTAAAATTAAACTCATTTAAATAATGTGAGCTTTTTATCAAGATAGAAGATAAAATAAGAGAATTTATAATGAATATACAGCAGTTAATAAAGTCTGAAATTCTTTTTATATTTAGTTTTCTTTTAAAAAATAGAAAAAATAATAAATTTAAAATAACTCCCAAAATTATAAAAAGTTCACTTGAAAAATATGAAATTATTTCAAGGGGCTTAGATTCTATATTTAAATTTAACATTAAATTTTCCATAACTTAAAAACCCCCTTGATAAAAAATACTAGGACAAATACCAATTAACGTTATTATTATAATTATAAGGCTTATAGCTATAATTTGATGTTTAGCAAGCTTAGTTTCGTTTTTTGGAATACTTTGTGGTTCAATTAGTATTTTATAAAAAATATTTAAAATAAAAATTGAAATCATAAGCGTACCTGTTATTAGAATATAAGGCATTAATTCCATTACAGGTTCATTGTAGTTTATTGAAAAAATCATAATAAGACTAAATAAGTTCGAGCTAAAAAGAGCAAATGGCGGTGCTTTAGCAAGATTTAAAATAGATATTATTATAAAAAATTTTAAAATTCGATTTTTTGGTGAAATTTTTTGTAAATCTTCAATTTTATCACTTTTGAATTTGTTTGTTAAAATACTAAATACAATAAAAATTAATAAAAATGATGCTAATATTGAAACTACGCCATATATAAAAGTATAAATTCCTTTTTGTTCAAATGAAAATATAGTAAATATATTGATTATTGAATAGACAGGTAAAATAGAATTTATTATTTTTATCAGATTATCTTGTCTGCAAGATAGAAAAGTAAACCATATAAAGTTTATAATCAGATAAATTGTAATATATTTTTCAAAATCGTAGAATAAATAATCAAAAGTTATAAAAGTCTTGTATAAAATAATGTTCCCCACAATAAAGCTTGTTAAGGTTTTTTGTGTTTCAATAAGAGGATTGCTGCAGATTAATTTTTTGCCAAAAGGTAAAAAATTAAAAAGTCTTGCAATAATTAAATTTAGTCCGAAAAATGCTGATAAAATTGCTATGTTATTTATGTGGTTTAAATTTTCTTTTATATTTACAAAGTCAAAAGAAATTTCATTCAATATAAATAGTCTTGCAAAATCGTAAAATATTAAAATTGAACATAATAAAAGCAGGAAAATGTCAGATTGTAGTAGTAAAAAGAATTTTTTTTGGTTTTTTCTGTCATAATTGGAATCAAGAAGGAAATAAATTAGTAAAAGCCAAAAAACGCCGCCAAGCGTAGCTATTATATTGTTGTTTAGTGTTATTATATTTATTAATCCAAATGTTAAAAGCGTTGCACAGCTGAATAATTTTTGTGATTTTTGAATAAATGTTTTTGAAATTATGGAAAAAATCAAGAATATAAATGCGTTTATAAAAATTATGATTGATGAAAAATTGCTTAAATAAAATTTTATTTTAAAAATAGAAAATGCTAAATTGTTATAGCAGATTAGAATAAAAAAAGTGCATAAAAATATTATGAAAAATAATATTTTTGTTATTCTTTTTATATGTATGGGGTTTTTGATAAATGTGAAAATGCCCAGCAAAAATGAAAAAACGAAAGGCAATAAAATATAAATATTTATAAAAAGGTTATTTTTTAACATTTATATCTCCCGAAAAGCGCCGTAAAAATTGCTAAAATTGCAAATAGCGCAAATATTATTAGTATATTTTTTATATATTTTTTTGATTCTTTTTGTTTTGTTTTTATGACAAATAGAGTTGTTGTAATGTTTATAAGTTTTATTGGTATAATAAAAAGATTTTGAATAATTTTTTGATCTATAAAATTAAATATGGTAAAGAATTTTTGCGGCAGTTTTTCAAAAAAGAAAATATGCCCTCTTTCAAGTATAAAATTTTTGTATTTTGGAATTAATGCAGAATTTAAACTAGATTTATCTTTCATAAAAAGAAACATGAGGATGAATAAGATGATGAAATTAACTGTAAGATAAATATAGATAAGCATTTGCTTTTCGTATATTAAAAATGTGGTTATAAAAATTGAATTTACGATTGAGATTATTTGTCCGAATATTATCTTAAAGTTTTTTTCAAAGAGCATTAAAATAGTTGAAATTATTGCTGATAAGATACAATAAATTATTAAATATTCTTTTGAATTGTCTATAAGATCAAAAAAAGCAGTGCTTTTTAGAAAAATAAATAGTCCAAATATTGAATTTGTTGTTATTGTTGTTAAATAGAATATATTTGAAGAGTTTGCAAGAAAGCTATTATAACAGTTTAAGGGAAATAAAAAAAGCCTGCTTATAAAAGTCAGACAGAAGCAAATTGCGGTTAATTCAAACTCAACTGAACTGCTTATGCCGTAAGTATAGCTAATTAAAATATTTAGTTCGTTAAAATTTAATGTAGGAGAATTTATATATCCTTCTGACAAAATTGCATATCTAAAAAGTATTAAAATACTTATTAATAAAGAAAAATCTCCAATAAAATTTATTCTTTGAAACCTTGTGATATTGTAATTTGCGGAACTTTTGAATATATCAAAGTAAGAAAATGTAAAAATAATTATTCCTTCTAATGTAAAGAAAATGAAATTTTGAAATAAATTAGGCGAACAAATAAACATATAAGTGTTGAATATTAGAACTGAAAGATAAATATAAAATCGTTGTTTTGTAAATAAAAATTGTTTTTTTTTGTCAAAATAAAATTTAAAATATAAGCTTAAAATCGTATATATAAAGCAAATAAACAATAAGTAGGTTATGTTTTGGGGATTTATTGTTATTCCATAATCTAGCATTATTTTATCAAATGAAAAAAAGGTAAAATTTAAATTTATTGGATTATATTTATTTAAAAAGAGTGCTTTTTGTGTCGTAAAACAGGTCAGACTAGTAAGATTTATCGCGATTAATCCGTAATTTAAAATATTTTTATTGACAAAAGCTAATCTTATTCTTGAAATTAGGAGGTAAGCTGCAAAAATAAGCGGAGCAAAAATAGTAACTAAACTAATTAAAATACCAATATCCATATTATCTTTATTATATAATTTTTGCTTTTAAAGGCAAATAATTTTATAACATGAAGTTTATTTTAAAACTTTTTTGAGCTAAAATTTATATAAAATCAAACAAGGGAGCAAATTTAGATTATGAAAATGTCAAAATTATTCGTGCAAACGCTTCGTGAATTTCCAAATGACGCGGAAGCAATATCTCATAAATTATTGGTTAGAGCCGGTTTTATTAAAAAACTTGCAAATGGTATATATACCTATATGCCTTTAGCACAAAGGGTTTTGACAAAAATTTCTAATATTGTAAGAGAAGAAATGAACGCCTCAGGCGCCCAAGAATTATTAATGCCTTTTGTTCAACCTGCTGAAGTTTGGCAAAAATCAGGCAGATGGCAAGTTTACGGCAAAGAACTTTTAAGATGTAAAGATAGACACGATAACGATATGTGCCTAGCTCCAACCCATGAAGAAGTTATAACAAGCGTTGTATCTGATGTAATTAATTCATATAAACAACTTCCCCTAAATGTTTATCAAATTCAATCTAAATTTAGAGATGAAATAAGACCTCGCTTTGGTTTATTGAGAGGTCGTGAATTTATTATGAAAGACGCTTATTCTTTCCATACATCTCAAGAAGATTTAGAGCGTGAATATGGAGTTATGGCAAAAACATATACAAAAATATTCAATCGCTGTGGTTTAGAAACAAAAGCAGTTCAATCAGATTCCGGTGCTATTGGGGGGTCTGTATCTCATGAATATATGGTTTTGACTGATACTATGGTTGGTGAAAACGATGTATTTTATTGTGATAGTTGTGATTATAGTGCAAATTCTAATCATGCAATTTCAATTTTACCTACTGAAGTTACTGATGGCGGATTTTCAAAAGAAGAAATTGTTGATACTCCAAATGTTAAAACAATTAAAG
>CALUWK010000026.1 GCA_944324475.1 Candidatus Gastranaerophilales bacterium | reverse complement strand
TGTATCTGACTTTTTGAGTTCTTCAATCAGCTCTTTTATGTGTCTCAAAAAGTTCGAACTTTGTCGCTTAACGCCCACCATTTTATGAATAAAATAAAAGAATTATAATTGTATAAAGGGTATTTTTTGGAGTGCAAAATAAAAAATGTTTCTGTTAAGTTAATTATTGTTCTGTTTTAGCAAATCTTTAAGTTTTAAAAGTTTTTACAGGGAAAATTTGAATTAACCCCATAAAGAGTGATTTTAAATGGTGGGCGTTGAGAGGCTCGAACTCCCGACATCTTCCTTGTAAGGGAAGCGCTCTACCAACTGAGCTAAACGCCCAACTTATTTTGCAATTTCTATAATAATTTATAAAGTTTATTTGTCAAGAATTTTAATTTTGCATAATTAAATTTTCTTGGTTTTTAAATTGCATATTATATAAATTATGATATTTTCCATCAGGAATTTTTACAAGTTGTTCATGAGTTCCCTGTTCAACAATTTTGCCGTTTTCAACAACTATGATTTTATCGGCGTTAAAAATTGTTGAAAGCCTGTGGGCTATAACAAAAACAGTCTTATCTTTCATAAGATTATCAAGAGCTTTTTGAACAATTTTTTCGGATTTGTTGTCAAGAGCTGATGTAGCTTCATCCAAAACAACAATGGGTGTATTTTTTATCATTGCTCTTGCTATTGCAATTCTTTGTTTTTGTCCACCAGAAAGAGAAACCCCGTTTTCGCCTATTTGGCTATCTATTCCTTTTTTAAGACTTTGAACAAATTCATCTAAATGAGATGCTTTAATTACTCTATCTATTTCTTCATTTGTTGCATTTTTTTTGCCGATTAATATATTTTCTCTGATTGTTCCTGAAAAAAGAAAATTATCTTGAAATACCTCAGAAATTGAATTTCTAAGTGATGAAAGGGTAAAATCTTTTATGTTTATTCCGTCGAATAATATTTCACCTGAATTTATATCGTAAAATCTTGGTAAAAGGTTTACTATTGTTGATTTTCCTCCACCGGAATTTCCAACTATAGCAAGAGTTTGTCCGTGTTTTATATCAAATGAAATATTATGTAAAATTTCTTTATCTTTATTGTACGAGAAGCACACATTTTTAAACTCAATCAATGCAGGTGCAAAATTTAATTCTTTTTTTCCATTATCAACTACTCTTGTATTAAAATCAAATAATTCAAACACTCTGTTTATAGCAACAAATATACCTTGCATACTGGTTAAATCTTGTCCTATGGTCTTGACTGGTTTATATAATAGTAATAAGGAGGTAATAAAACTTGCAAAGCTTCCTGTCGTTAATTTGCCGTTCATTATTAAATTATTTCCGACCAACATAACAAACGCTATTCCTACACTTGCAATGATGTACATTATGGGTGAAAGCCATCCTGTTCTTTTGGTAAGGGACATTTGTAAGCTAAAAGTTTCATGGATTAAATTTTTAACTTTAATGTACATATCTTCTTGTAAGTTATATCCTGAAATAATTTTATTACCTTTATATGTTTCGTTAAATGAAGTTGTAATGTTTCCGCCTACTACAGTGTTTTTGTTTGAAACTTGTTTTATTCTTTTTCTTAAAAATGCCATTGGTAAAAAGGCGCAAATTAGTACAATTACGCCAACTAAGGCTAATTCCCAAGAGTTATATAATAGTACAAAAACCAGTCCAATAGCACTTGTAAAAGATGTTATCAATGTTTTTATGCTATTTATTAATTGTCTTGATGCTGTATCGGGATCTCCTAAAAATCTTGAAATAACAAGTCCCGATGAATTGTCATCGTAAAATTTTGAATCAAGATATATCAGTTTTTTGAATAAGTCTACTTTAACGGAGTTTGCTATGGTCATACTTATCCAATCTGAAAAATAAGTATTTAAATATCTGAGGACACCTTGAATTCCAGCAAAAATAACAACTCCAGGGGGGATCCACATTGCAAGAAAGTCTCTTGTTAGGGTATAGTCCCATATTTCAAAAGTTTGGCCATTAACTACAACGTCTATGTAGGGTTTTAAAACAAATGCTGTGGCGCCATCTAAGAGCCCCAGAGGAATGGCCAGTATAAAAGTAAGAACAATTCTAAACATAAGAGGTTTTATGTATGGATAAATTCTTTTTAAAAGATAACCATAATCAAAGGCTTTGTCTGTTTTAATATTGTCAAGTTTCATAATTATAAACGTCCTCAAATATGTTAAAAACATTATTACACAAAAATATAAAATTTGTCTTTTCGGGCTTAATATTTTGTGATATTAGTAGTTTATGGGTAAATATTTGTTTAAAATATCAACGAAATTAAAAGATGAAATAAAAGATCCTCAAGGGCAAGTTGTTGAAAAAATTTCAAAAAGATTAAAAATTTCTGACGAAATTAATGTTAGGGTTGGAAAGTATTATGAAATAATTATTTTTGCTTCATCATTGGATGAGGCTAAAATGATGATAAAAAAAGTAGCTGAAAATATTTTGTCTAATCCGATTGTAGAATTGTATACAATATTGAGTTTTGAGGAAATTATATGAAGAAATTTAAGGCAAGTATTGTGAAATTTCCTGGTACAAATTGTGAAAACGAGACTCTTGATGCGCTAGAATATATCGGTTTTGAGACTTTATTAATAAATCATAATGAAACAGATATAAATTCTGATTTGGTTGTTTTGCCTGGAGGTTTTAGTTATGGTGACTATATTTCTTGTGGCAGAATTGCAAAATTTAGCCCTTTGGTATTAAGTTTAAAAGATTTAATTAAAAAAAGAAAAATATTTATTTTAGGTATCTGCAATGGTTTTCAAATTTTAACAGAAGCAGGTATTTTACCTGGTGCTATACTTGAAAATATCAAAGGTAGGTTTATATGTAGAGATGTTGAAATTAGTTTTTTAAATAAAATTTTTTCTTTACCTATTGCCCATCATCAAGGAAGATATTATATAGATAATATTGAGAAATTAAAGAACTATGAAATAATTAAATATAAAAATAATCCTAATGGTTCAATAGCTGATATTGCGGGTTTGTATGATAAAAAAAATTATATTATGGCACTCATGCCACATCCTGAGAGAAATGTTATAACACCTTTTAAATCAAAAAACGGAAAAATAATTTTTGAATTTATAAAAAATGTCATAGAAAAAGATTTTTATGGAATTGTATAAAAAATTAAAAATTGAAGACGTTGTTTTTCAAAATATTTTAAATAAATTAAAAAGAAAACCAAATGATTTTGAAACTTATTTGTTTGGCGCAATGCACTCTGAGCATTGTGGTTATTTGCATTCTAAAAAATATTTGGATGATTTTTATACAAATAATAATTTTCAAAATGAAAATGCAGGTTGTATTCAAATAAAAGATTATTGTGTTTTTTTTAAAATTGAATCTCATAATCATCCTTGTTTAATTGAACCTTATCAGGGTGCTATGACGGGAATAGGTGGTATTATTAGGGACGTTTTATCTCTTGGGGCAAAGCCTGTTTGCCTTTTGAATTCATTGAAATTTGGTAAAATTGAAAGCAATAAAACAAAATATTATTTATCCGAAGTAGTTAGAGGGATTAGTGATTACGGTAATTCAATAGGGGTTCCTTTGGTTTCGGGCGAAACAATTTTTGATGAAGTTTTTGAAAATATACCTATAGTAAACGTTATGGCAGTTGGAATTGTGAAGTCAGATAAAGTTAAATTCTCTAGTGCAAAAAAAGACGCTTTTATTATTATTTTAGGGTCAAAAACAGGGTTGGATGGCTTGGGCGGTGCCATTTTTGCATCAGATGTTTTGGATGAAAAAACATCAAAAAGCAGTATTCAAATAGGTGACCCTTATTTAAAAAAACTTTTAATTGAGGCAACTTTGAGAATTAATTTGCTTAAATCAACTCTTGCTTGTCAGGATTTAGGTGCAAGTGGTATTTTGAGTTCAACATCCGAATTGTGTTATAAGGGAAAATGTGGGGTTGATTTATTTTTGCAAAATGTTCATCTTCAAAATAAAAACATGGCTCCATATGAAATTATGCTTTCTGAAACTCAAGAAAGAATGGCTTTTGTTGTAGAACAAGATGGACTTAGTGAGTTTGATAAAATTGCAAATGAATATGAACTTGAATATTCAATAATAGGAAAAACTAAAAAAGGAAATAATTATCGAGTTTTTTATGATAATAAATTATTGGCTGACATCCCTTTGGATGTGCTATGTGAGCCTTATTTATATACTTTAAGCAGAAAAAAAAGAGAAGTTCAAGAAAAAATTGAACCAATAAATTTAAAAGAAAAATTTTTAGAAATAATTAACGATGAAAATTTTTGTTCAAAAGAATATATATATTCCCAATTTGATCAGGAAGTTCAAGGAAATACTGTATTTTCTCAGAATAATAACGGTATTGGAATTATATATTTAAAAGAAATTTCTTCTTTTGTTGCGTTTTGTATAGAAACAAATTTTTTAGGTTGCGCGAAAGATGCTCTTGAAAATTCTTTTTTAAATTTATATAGAAAACTTGTTTCTTTCGGTTTTGAGCCTTTAGGCATTACAAATTGTTTGAATTTTTCAAATCCTGATGATTTGAATGTTCAAAGTGATTTTTTAGATACTGTAGATTCACTAAAAAAGATGTCAAAAAGCTTTTTAATTCCTGTTGTTTCGGGTAATGTATCTTTTTACAATGAATTTAGTGGTGATAAAATTCCACCATGTGCAACTATTGCTATGGTTGGAGCTGTTAGTTGTAAAAATAAAATTATCAAATCTGAAATATTTGCAGGTGATAAAATATTTCTTTTGGGTGATTATTTTTGCAAGAATGTTGATGTTGGTTATGAAAATAATTTAAAAAATATAATTTTTGAGCTATATGAAAAAAGATTGTTTCACTCGGTAAAATCAGTGGGAAAATTTGGAGTTGTCGGAACTTTATTAAAAAATAGTTTTTTTTATAAAATAGGATTTGAGATTAGTTTTAAAAAAGAGTTATATTTCAGAAAACATCTTCCTTGTTATATTTTGATTTCCAGCAATGATGAATTAAAAAAAGAACTGGAAAAAAATAATATTTTGTTTTGTTATTTAGGAAAATTTACAGGTGACAAAATAAAAATTGAGGATTTAGTTTTTGATTTGGATGAAATGAATCAAATTTATCAAAATAAAATAAATTTTGAAATGGAAAAACAGATATGACTAAGTTAAAGCATGAATGTGGCGTTATTGCATTTTTTTCGAAAAATAAAGAAGATAACGTTGTTAATAAAACTATTGATGCGCTTATTAAATTACAACATAGGGGACAAGATTCCTGTGGAATAGCTTATGTTGAAGATAATATTATTAAAAAAAAGTCTGCATCAGGTTTAATTAGAGATAATTTTTTAAATTTAGAAGTTAAGTCAAGTGTGTCAATAGCTCATACAAGGTATGCTACTTGTGGAAAGGTTAATATAAGCAATGCGCAACCTTATTTGTATAATAATGTTGCATTATGTTTTAATGGGACTGTTTATAATGTTTCAAAATATAAGGAAATTTTGAAAGAAAATGATTTTATTTTTGAAACGGATTCTGATGCTGAAATTATTTTAAAATGGCTTTTTTTGAAGTTAAAAAAAGAATCTTTTAAGTGGTCTTTAAATGAAATAAGAGATGTTTTGAATAATGATTTTAAAATGAGTGCTTTTAGTCTTTTAATTCTTTTGAAAGATAAAATTTTTGCTTTTAAAGATTTCTTTTCTTTTCGTCCATTGGTTTTTATTGAGACTGAGACTGAATATATATTGTCTAGCGAAGATTGTGCTTATTTGGGCGATTATATTAAAAAATTTGAAATAAAGGCAGCTCAAGGTATTGAAATAAGTGAAAAAGGGTGTTTTTTGTCTGATTATAATTCCTGTAATAATACAAAAAAATGTGTTTTTGAGATAGTATATTTTGCTCATAAAAAATCAAAAGTTTTTAACATAGATGTTAAAAGTGCAAGAGTAAAATTAGGAATGTTGTTGGCAAAAGAGGATGATATTGATGCAGACGTTGTTATTCCTGTTATGAATTCGGGATTTTGGGGTGCGTATGGATATAGTAAAGAAAAAAATATAAAATTATCTTTAGCAATAAAGAATAATAGAAATGTATTGAGAACTTTTATAGAAAAAGAACCTAAAAGGACTATTGTTATTGATGAAAAATATTCGATAGTTAAAAATAAAATAAAAGGTAAAGAAGTGATAGTTGTTGATGATTCAATAGTAAGAGGTAATACGATTAAAAAAATTGTTTTGCTTTTAAGGCAAAATGGTGTTAAAAAAATTCATTTTAGATTATTTTCACCGCCTATAATTAATTGTTGTTTTTGGGGAGTTGATATTCCTCAAAAAGAGGAACTTCTTGCATATAATTTTAAATCGAAGGATAATGAAACAATAGCAAAAGAGCTTGGAGTGAATTCAATTAAATTTATTTCAAAAGAACTTTTTTTCAGTGTTTTTAGTGAAAATGAATGGTGTAATAATTGTTTTACAGAACATCCTATAATTATAAGTCCGCAGGTGTAGATATTGAAAAAGCGGATAAGATAATAAAAAATATAAATAAAAAATTCAATATGGATAATTTGCAGAATTTTGCAGGTTTATATTCTTCCGAAATTTTTAATGGATATAAAATTTTTTCTTGTTGTGATGGTATAGGCTCAAAAATCATACCTCTAATTGAAAAAAATCGTCCTGAAGTAATTGCAAATGATTTGGTTGCAATGAATTTAAATGATTTAATTACTTTTGGAGCTAAACCTCTTTTTTTTCTTGATTATATTGCTGCTAATAATTTAAAAGGTGATATTGTTCAAAAAACAATAGAAAACATTAAGATAATTGCCGATAAGTATAATTTTACATTGTTAGGAGGTGAAATATCTGAGTTACCTTCTTTAATTTATGAGAATTATTTTGATATAGCTGGTTTTTTGGTAGGTTGTTGTAAAAATGACAGTGTTTTAGATAAAAATAGTATTGTAAAAGGTGATATAATAGTTGGTTATAAATCAAATGGAATACATTCGAATGGGTTTAGTCTTATTAGAAAATTATATTATGACAAGATTATGGATGATAAAATGTTTAATGAATGTCTTAAACCGACGAAGATATATGCTAATTTAATGTATGATTTAATTGAAAAAGGATTAATAAAATTTGCTTCAAATATTACAGGCGGAGGTATATATTCAAATTTATTAAGGGTGATTGGTAAAAATAATGATATAAAGCTTGATTTAAGCAATGTTATAAAGCAAGAGATTTTTGAGTTTTTAAAAGAAAAAGTTGAATTAGACGAGTGTTATAAAGTTTTTAATATGGGAGTTGGGTTTTGTGTTTTTTCAGACAGAAATAATGTTGATAAAATTTTTGAAACTTCAAAAGAATATTATCCTTTTATTTTAGGTGAGGTGATATGAAAAATGTTTTAATACTTGCATCGGGCAGGGGATCTAATTTTGAAGCTATAGTGAAATATTTTTTAAGTAAAAAACGAAATGACGTTAATTTTAAACTTTTATGTAATAAAAAAGATGCAGAAGTTATTTTAAAAGCAAAAAAGCTTGGAATTGAAGCTAATCATTTGGATTTTTCGGATTTTTCGGAATATTTTAAAAATCGAAAGTTTGATTTGGTTGTAATGGCTGGATTTGATAGGATTTTGAATGAAGATATTATAAAAACAAATACTTTTATAAATATTCATCCTTCGCTTTTACCTAAATATAAGGGTTTGGATGCAATTAAAAAAGCTTATGTCAATAGAGATAACTTAACCGGAATTACAATCCATTATGCCACAGAAAGTGTCGATGAAGGAGAAATTATCTACCAAAAGCAAATTAAAATTAATCCTTGCTGGAATTTATCTAAATTAGAAAAGGAGATACACAAAAAAGAACACTATTATTATCCTAGAGTTATTGAAAAACTTTTAGGATTAAATGTTTTGGTTGTAGGTTCGGGCGCTAGGGAACATTGTATTATAGATAAAATACTTCAATCAAAATTTTTAAATAAATTATATATAGCAGATTGTAGCGATATTTTTTTGGATTTTGGTGAAAAAATTGAGTTTAAAAGTTACTCTGAACTTGCAAAAAAGGCAAAAGACAATAATATAAATTTAGTTATAGTTGGTTCTGAAAAATATCTTTGCGGGGGTATTGTTGATATATTTAAAAAGGAAAATATAAGTATAATTGGATCTGATAAAAAAAATTCAAGACTTGAAGCATCTAAATTATATGCAAAAAAAATCATGAATAAATATAAGATTAAAACATCTCCTTATAAAAAAATATCAAATAAAAATAAAGTAGATAAATATATTTATTATTTTAAAAATCCTGTAATAAAAGCAGACGGGCTTGCTTTTGGAAAAGGAGTTTTTTTTGATAATGACAGAATGAAAGTTAAAAGTGAATTGTTCAAATTTTTGTCTGGTAAGTACAGCGAGGCTTCGAGGACTTGTTTAATTGAAGAAAGGTTATTTGGTTATGAAATTTCTCTTTTTTCTTTCTGGGATGGAAAAACTTTGTTAAATATGCCTTTGTGTCAGGATTTTAAACAAAATGACGAAGGTTTAAATACAGGGGGGTTGGCTTCAATTTGTCCTGTTAATTTGGATTCGGATGAAAAAAATAAACTTAAAAAATATATTAAAAAAGTTGAAAATATGTTAAGAAAAGAAAAAATCAAGACTCCTTTTGTTTTATATTCCGGACTTATTGTTTGCAAAGATGATATTTATGTTCTTGAATATAATGTTCGTCTTGGAGATCCTGAAACTCAAGTTTTATTAAATTATATAGAAAATGATTGGCTTGAAATATTTTTTGCTCAAGCTAATCAAATGCTTGATTTTGTTAAATTAAAGAATAAAAATGTTGAGTTAACTTGTGTCGTTTTAGCAAGCAGAGGCTATCCTTTAAAAACCAGAAAAAATATTGAAATAAAAAATTTGAGTGATTTGTTGCATAGAAAAAATAATGCAAAAATATATTTTTCAAATATTAAAAAAGACGGTGACAGTTATTTTTCAATGGGTGGCAGGGTAATGTCGATTGTTTCAAGTGATAAAAGTTTAATATATAAAATTTTGGATGATATTGATTTTGAAGAAAAAATGTATAAAAAAGATGTTGAATTTATGCGTTGATTCTTTGGTATAATTAAATTATGGATGATGGAATTATAAAAGAGTATTATCTTATTATAAAAAATAAAATTTCTCAGGCTGATTTTATTTCTGCTTTGAGGAGCGTTGATAAGTTGCTTTATAATTTTCCAAGCGATTCTTGTGGATATTATTACAAGGGGGTTTGTCATTTTGCTCAGGAAAAATATGAAGAATCTATTGAAGATTATAAAATGTCTTTGAAGTTGGATTCTAATTTCGCCAAAGCTTATTTTAATTTGGGTGTTAGTTTTTATATTTTAAATCAATATGACAGTGCTTTGATTAATATTGCAAGGGCGCTTGTAATTTTTGTTTCTCAAAAAGACCTTGCTGCAAAAAGAAGATGTATTGATGCACTAAAGCTTATAAATGTTGAACAAAAAGGATAGTTTTTATGAGTTTTGTTGTTTTTGTATTTGGTTATATTTTGTTGTTTTTAGTTGTATGTATTTCTTTGTTTGTAATTTTAAAATATATAAAACTTTCTGTGAAATACGATAAATTAACAAAATATTTGTATAATTATTTAAATGTAGTTACTTCTGCAAGATATGGAAATTTAAATTCAAAATGCATAGATGGAATTGATGCTCTTACAATTCAGTTGTCAAGGAACACTAATGCTCTTTTGGAAAGTATTATTGACAGAGATATGATGATTAACGAATATATAGAAAGGGAAAAACAAAGTCAAAATTTGAAGAAAGATTTTATTTCAAGCTTGGCCCATGATTTAAAAGTTCCTATTATTGCTCAGGACAATACTTATGATTTGTTTTTGCAGGGTAATTTTGGTGAAATTTCAAAAATTCAAAAAGATGCAATTAAAAATTTAAAAATATCGAATAATGATTTAAAAAATTTGGTTGTAGACCTTTTGGATGCTCATAAATTTGAGGACAGTGAAATTAAACTGCATTTAGAAAATATTGACGTTGTTAAATTAGTTAAAGAAGTAATTATACAAAATAAAAGCATCTTAGATATTAGGAGTAAAGAAATAAGATTTTTGTTAAATACGGAAGAATTAAGTTGTACATTAGATGCTTTTTTGATTAAGAGAGTTTTAAATAATTTAATTTCTAATGCTATATTTTATGGTAAAAATTCAAAATATATTGATATTGAGTTGAAAAAAATTGATAATGCTGTCCATATTTCTGTTATTGATTATGGAGATGGTATAAATGAAGATGAAATTAAAAATATTTTTAGAAAATATTATACATCTGCTAAAAAATATGCTAATATTGGTGCAGGTTTGGGCTTATATATTGCAAATAAAATAATTTTAAGACATAACGGTAAATTATCAGTACAAAATGTTCAAGATAAAGGTGCAAAGTTTACTGTTGAATTGCCCTTGGGTGTTATGGTTGAAAGTATATGAAAGTAATTGATGAAAAGGAAAATATATCACAGTTTGTTTCTTCTTATTTATCATATCTTGAAATAGAAAGAGGATTATCTAAAAATACCATAAATGCCTATCAAAGCGATTTATTTTCATTTTTTAATTTTTTGTATAGTCAAGATTTGAATTTTAAATTAGAGGATATAAAAAGAAAAGATCTTTCTTCTTATACAAAATTTCTTGCAAGAAATGATTTTTTGCCGTCTTCAATTACAAGAAAAATTGCTTCAATTAAAGGTTTTTTTAAATATCTTTGTTCAAATAGAGATATAAAAACAAATCCTTCTATTTCAATAGTATCTCCAAAAATGCCAAAAAGATTACCTAAAGTTTTAACTGTAAAGGAAATAAATGAAATATTGAAATATGAATTGAATGATACTGATGCTGCAATAATAGAACTTTTGTATTCTGCAGGTATTAGGGTAAGCGAACTTGTTGATTTGGAGTTAAAAAATGTTGATTTAAATCAAAAAATAATAAAGGTATTTGGCAAAGGTTCAAAAGAAAGAATTGTTCCTATTAATTTAAGATGTATGCGGATTTTAAAAAAATATCTTGTTATTCGTGAGCTTACGGCTTTAAAGTTTGATTCAAAACCTT
Organism: Candidatus Gastranaerophilales bacterium; assembly: GCA_944324475.1. Lineage (GTDB taxonomy): Bacteria > Cyanobacteriota > Vampirovibrionia > Gastranaerophilales > Gastranaerophilaceae > RUG14156. Next base: position 9,936 of record CALUWK010000026.1, on the reverse strand, counting down.
ATCTTTTTTTGAATAATAAAGGCGAAAAAATTACTCGTCAAAGTGTATATAAATTAATTAGAAGACAGGGTGAATTAATTAATAAAAAAATTTCTCCACATACTCTAAGGCACAGTTTTGCTACACATTTACTTGAAAATGGAGCAGATTTAAGGGTTGTGCAGGAACTTTTAGGGCACTCAAGTATTGTAACGACTCAACTTTACACGCATATTAGTAAAAAAACTCTTAGAGAAGTATATTTTAATATAAACGGTTAATTTTTAAGTGTTAAAATATATTTATGAATAAGATTGATTGGCAAAAAGAAGATTTAAAATACATTTGGCATCCATGTTCTCAAATGAAGGATTACGAGGACTTTCCTCCTATTGTTATAGATCATGCAAAGGGGATAAATCTGTATGACATAGAAGGAAAATGTTATAAGGATGTTGTTAGTTCTTGGTGGTGTAATTTATTGGGTCATTGCAATCCTTATATTTCTAATTCTCTAAAAAAACAAGCAGATAAATTAGAGCATGTTATCTTTGCAAATTTTTCTCATAAAGAAATAATAAGTCTTTGCATGAGATTATCTAAGATTGTACCTTTAGGCTTAAAAAAATTCAATTTTTCTGATAATGGTTCTTCTTCTATTGAAATGGCTATGAAAATGAGCTTTCAATATTTTCAACAGATAGGAAAATCTAAAAAAACAAGATTTATGGCATTAACTGATGCTTATCATGGTGAAACAATAGCGGCTTTGTCAGTTGGCGACTGCGATTTATACACCAAAATATATAAACCCATTTTAATGGATATTATAAGAATTAAAGCCCCCGATTGTTATAGGTGTCCTTTTAATAAAAATAGGGAGAATTGTTCCTGTGAATGTTTTGTGGATGCTGAAGAACAGTTCAAAAAATATGGAGAGAAAACCGCTGCTATACTGGTTGAGCCTTTATTACAGGGGTCTGCAGGTATGAAAATATATCCTGCTTTGTATTTAAAAAAATTAAGGGAACTTTGCAATAAATATGATGTTCACTTAATAGCAGATGAAATTGCAACTGGTTTTTACAGAACGGGAAAAATGTTTGCATTTAATCATACGGATGTTTCACCTGATATTATGTGTATTTCAAAGGGCTTAACAGGTGGTTATATGCCTATGGCTGCAGTTGTAACTACTGATGAAATTTATCAAGCTTTTTATGATGATTATATAAAAGGCAAGGCATTTATGCACTCTCATACGTATTCTGGTAATCCATTGGGGGCCAGCTGTGCATTGGCGGTTTTAGATATTTTTGATAATGGTGAAATTCAAAAACATCTTAAAAACATTAGTCCATATTTTAATAATTTGATTAGAGAAAAATTTTTAAATTTAAAAAATGTTGGTGAAGTAAGATCTATTGGTTTGATTAATGCGATAGAATTGGTTAAAGATAAAAATAAAAAGGAATCATTTGATTCAAAGTTAAGGCTTGGTTATCAAATATATAAGAAGGCATTGAAAAAGGGTGTTTTATTGCGCCCGTTAGGTGATATAATATATTTCAACCCTCCATTGATCATTGAAAAAGAGGATATGGATTTTGTAGTAAATGTTGCATTAGAGTGTACTATAGATACATTGAGAGATTACGGTTTTATGCAATAATTTCAATTTTTGATCCTGTGTTAGTTTCGTTTAAATTAATGAGATCACAAAAACCACTGTTTGTCATGTAAGCATTGCTTCTGTTGATTTCTTTAAAACCACAATGTCTGTAAAAATTTATGGTAGGAGCTTTTTGCCTTATTGAACATACATAAAGATTTTTTTCTTGTTGCTGGGTTAATTTTGCCAAAAAGGCAACCATTGTTTCGCCAATGTATTTCATAGGTCTTGAATCTTCGTTATAGCAAGACAATCTTGGCGCTGTTTCTATGTAATCTAGGGTATTTTGTCTTTTATTTGAAGTACTTAGAACACTTATGCAAAGAACTTTCTTATCTTCATCTTCCATCACAAAATATTTATCATTAATGTTTCTTACGTATGAATCTTCAAAATCGTATATAATATCATTTAAATAGTTATTGTCTTGCCAATTTTTGTCGTAATATGCCTTGTAAAGACAAATGGAATCATCTGGTTTATCAAGTTCATATATATAAACTTTTTTTGGAGTACCATTTTGTAATACTGCAGATTTTGCAGCTAGTCTTTTTTGAAATGATAAATTATTTGTTTTTTGTATTTTCATGTTCGATCTACAAAATCTATCGTACCTTTTGTGCGCTTTTCGTTTTGTTTTATAAGTGCGTTAAATCCAGTTTTTTTTAATTTTGGACTTTTACCATCATTTTTAAATCCGCATTTTTCTATATAAAAGTCATTTGCATTTTTTGCGGGTCTGTTAATTTTGAGCGATGATTTTTTTTGCCTTGCCGATAATTTGGTTAAAAAAGCAATAAGGGTTTCTCCTACATATTTTATTTTTCTTTTTTCATTTTCATACCTTAAATCAGGTCGCACTTCAATTATCGCAACTTCATTTTCACTGTCTGAAGTGTCTTGTTGGCAGTATCCTAAGCATCTTCCTTTTTTATCTTCTATAACGTATATTTGAGAATTTTCTATAAAGGTGTGCTTTTGGGGTTGTAGTTCTTCTATAATTGAGTCAAGATAGCTTGCTTTTTTCCAGATTTGTCCTTGTTTTGCAAAGTAGTCTTTATCAATTCCTTTTTCGAGTTCAAAAATTTGACATTCGTAAGGTAAGTTGTTTTTAATAACATTCGCATTTGCAATGAGTTTTTTTTGAAAATATATATTTTGTTGTAGATTTTCTATGCGCATTTTTATTCCGGATTTTAATTTTGTGTTTTATTTGTACTTATTAAAAACCCGTAAAAATAAAAATTGCTAAAATTCTATAAGTTCATTGTGAATTTTAATTGCATAATTGTCACTCATTCCTGAAATATAGTCTATTATCGCTTGTTTGTAGTCATTTTTGTTTTCAATATTGTATATGATTTTATTTCTGTATTTTCTTAATTTATGTTTCTTTTCATCAATATTTGAATATTTTATAAGCCAATCTGAAAAATCTATTGTTGAAGTTGGATAAAATTTTGAATATTTAGTAAGTCTGTTTATTGTGTTGTATGAGTCATAGTAATCTAAAAGAAAGTAGAATATGGTATTTATAACCAAAGTCGCATATTCCATAAAAGGGATAAAGCGTTTGTTGTGGTAGATTTTTTGATAATTAAATTTTTTTATTTTATTCATCATAATGTAGTGTTCATCTGAGAACATTAAGCCGTTTTCAGGGGTAGAATTTAAACATAAATTTGTTATGAATTCATGAATTAGAGCCGATGTATTTATATCTTTAAATTTAATCCTTTTTTTCATTACATCTTGACCTAAGTGTTTTAGGGTTAAAATGTCTTCTTTATCAAAAAAACGATAATTATATGCATCTTCTATGTCTCTACCTAGATAGGCAATTTTATCGGCAATTTTTACAACGCAACCTTCATAAGTATAGGGCATATGTTTGCCTTTTATAATTGAATTTAAATCAAGAAATTCATTTCTTGGCTTAATGTTGTTTTCATTAACTTCTCCGCAATGGCAGACGATACCATCTCTTGTTGCATAAGTTAAATTTAAGTTTTCTTTAAAGCCTTCATAATTAGGCAGGGTTTCAATAAAATCAACAAATCTTAAAGAATTTTTTTCATGCCAGAACTTTTTTTCAAATCCTTCTTTTTCCATTATTTTTTCAATAATTTTTTCGCCATGATGACCAAAAGGGCTATGACCTAAATCATGTCCGAGTGCTATGGCTTCTGTAAGCGAGTCATTTAAGCCTAGGGCTTTTGAAATTGTTTTTGAAATGCTTGCAACATGGTTTACATGTTCAATTCTTGTGCAGACGTGGTCATTATTTGTTGCAAAAAAAACTTGAGTTTTGTGTTTTAATCTTCTGTATGCGCTTGAATGAAGTATTCTTGTGTTGTCTCTGTCAAAAGGCGAGCGTATATCGTATGGTTTGTGTGAAAGAGAAGAAAGTCTTGTTATTGCATTTTGCCATTTTTCATTTGTTTCATCTGTTTTATATTTTGAAAAAAGTTCTCTTTGTATTTTGTATATTTCATTAATCATAACAAATAAAGTATACGTAATTTTATTGATTTTTAAATCATATATGTATTTTATTTTGTGAAAGTGTTAGAATTATTTTATGACTAAACAAATGATGGTACTAATAGCAATAATACTATATGTGCTTTTTCGCTCTGTTTTTATAGAACCTAATTCTTTGGAAGTTACAAATTATGAGATAGAAGATAATCTTTTACAGGGTGTCAGAGTAGTATTTTTTAGTGATTTGCATTTAAAAAAACATGATTATAAAAGACTGGATAAAATTGTTATGACAGTCAATAAGCAAAATCCCGATATTGTTTTTATAGGTGGCGATTTTGCAAATGGGCATAGCATGAAGAATATGATGGATATTAATATTGCAGCTCAAAAATTAAATTTAATAAATGCTCCACAGTATGCAGTCTTGGGAAACCATGATTGGTGGTCAAATGGTAAAGAAATTTCTTCTGTTTTAAAGCAAAATGGTATAAAAGTTTTGTCTAATTCCGCTGCAAGAACTATTGTAAAAAGAAGATATCTTGATATTGTTGGGCTTGAAGATCTTACGACACGCCAACCTAATATCGAGCGTGCTTTAATGGGTACAAGAAAGCCAAGAATTGTTTTAACTCATAATCCCGATGTATATTACGATATAATGGAAGAAGTATCATTAATTTTAGCTGGTCACACTCATGGCGGGCAATTTATTTTGCCTTTTACGCCACCCTTGTTTGTACCGTCAAAGTTTGGATCTGAATTTGCAAGTGGTTTAATTTCTAATACTCATAATAAAATGATTATAACAAGAGGACTGGGAACTAGTGTTTTGCCTGTCAGGCTTAATTGTAAACCAGAAATTGTTGTAATAGATTTTGTAAAAAAAGGTGCAGTTAAGAAATAAATTTATATAGAATTTTAATTGACAGTCTTTTTTTAAAAATTATAATTGTTTATAAGGTAGGAGTATTTATGTATCTTGTTTTTGCAACTGTAGGTATTGTTTTTTTGTTGTCAGATATTTATAAAAATGCTTCCTATAAATTGATTTTCGGTGGTGCATTTTTATTTAATTCTATTGTGGCTTTTAAATATCCTCAAAAATTTAATTTGATGATATTAACTTTTGTTATTTTTTTGGTTTCTTTTAGTTTTTTGATTAAATTGATTTTAAGTAAGGAAAAACAAGAAATCGCAAAAGAAAAAACTTTATCTGATTATAAAGGAAAAATTGCTACGGTAAAAAAAGATATAGGAAAAACATTGTCAATAGATGGTATTGGTCTTATTGAATTTGATAATCAGGTATGGCAGGCAAAAAGTATAATTGATAATGAAATCAAGGCAAATTCAAAAGTTGAAATTATTTCAAAGGAAAATATGATAATGAATGTTAGGGCAGTAGAATAATGCAAAAAAGTAATAAAAGATTGTTAATTGTTGATGATGATAAACAAATCAGAGAGCTTTTAGCTTTTGATATAGCACACAGCGGGTATGTTGTAGATACTGCATCAGACGGTCAGGAGGGATTAAAAAAAGCTCTTGATAACCATTATGATTTGATTTTATTGGATGTAATGATGCCTAAAATGAATGGTTATGATGTATGTAAGAATATTAGAATAGCAAAGCCTGATGTGCCTGTTTTGATGTTAACTGCTAAAGGCAGTCTTGAAGATAAAACAGAAGGCTTTGATTGCGGTGCGGATGATTATTTGGTTAAACCTTTTGAAATACAAGAGGTTCTTTTAAGGATAAGAGCTTTGTTAAGGCGAAATGAAACTGGTCAAAAACAAAATAGTAAAGAAGTCTTAAGAGCGGGTGATATTGAAATATTGCCTGAAAGTTTGGAAGCTTTGATTTTAGATAAAAAAGTAAAATTAACTCCCACTGAATTTGAAATTTTATATTGTTTAATGCAACATATAAATTCTCCTGTTACTCTTGCAACTTTATTGGATGAAGTTTGGGGATATGGCTCTGATGAGGATGTTAGAATGGTCAGAGTGCATGTTGGCGGGTTAAGACAAAAAATAGAAAAAAATACAAGAGCCCCTAAATATCTCCATACTGTGGTTAATGTTGGCTATAAATTAACTCCTTTCGGAATATTAGAGGAATTATGAAGCGTTTAAAAATAATCGAGCAAATTATTATAGTTCTTGTTGTTGCGGTTTTGATACCTTTTGTTACAATAGGTGTTATTATTTCAAATATTTCCCAGCAGTCTGTCAGAAATGAGCTTGCAAACAATACTTCTTTGATTGCTCAATTTATAGGTGAAGCAACAGAAAATTATGTTCTTTTGTCTCAAGCACAGCTGGATCAGATGGCTTCGGGTTTTAATTATATTCCAAATACCATGGCAAAAATTCAATATTTTGATGATATAGAATCAAAAACTTTGTTGTTTAAAAATCTAGACATAATTGAAAAAAATAAAATTCCAAAAGAAAAATACAATGTTAAAAATGGCAGATTAACTCTTGTTTCGCCTATTGATCCAGATGAAAATTATTATCTTTTAGCTCAAATAAATATTAATATTATTGATAAATTATTGAGTAAAGAAAATATTGAGAATAGAAATGTTTATATTTTTGATTATTTACAAAAAAAGCTTATTGTAACAAATGTTGATAACATTAATACTTATGATGTTGTTTCGGATTTAACTATAAAACAAGATTCTAAAAAAGGACTTTTTGGTAAAAAGAAAAACACTCCAAAAGCTTACTATAAAATGAAAAATCCAAATTGGCTTGTTGTTGTTGATACAACAAATAAAGTTACCGCTAAGACAATTATAAAGGCAAGGTATAGGATTATTCTTTCATTGTGTATTGCTGCTTTTTCTATTATTTTTATAGTTGGGCTTTATACATATTATCTATATATTAATATTAGGCAATTATTTAAAGGAATTACAGCAATTTCGAAAGGCAACTATGATAAAAAAATTCATCTTATAAAAAGAGTGTTTACTCCTCATGAGATTGTATTTCTTGCTAAAGAGTTCAATTATATGGCAAATAAAATAAATGTTTCTTATAGAGATTTGCGTGAGAAAAACAAGGAGCTTGAGAGATTAAATGATTTTAGGGAAAATCTTGTAAATGCAACAAGTCATGAATTTAGGACTCCTTTAACCAGTATTATAGGTTATACTTCAAGGCTTTTAAGACAAGATATTGTGTTGGATGATGAGACAAAAGTTAAATCTTTGCAAATTATAAAGCAGCAAGCGCAAAGGCTATCTAACATGGTTGAAGATTTGCTTGTTATACCTGAGCTTGAAAGTTATAGTTTAAAATTTGATATTCAAGAAGTGGATTTAGCAGGTTCTATAAATCGAGCTATTGAATATTTGAGTTCTGAGGATACGGAATTTTTTGCAGATGTTTCTACTGATTTAAAAAATGTTTGGTCTGATGAGTATAGACTTGAACAAATTATAATAAATCTTTTGGATAATGCTATTAAATATACTAAAGATAATGCACCAATTGAAATTTTCGCGAAAAATACAGATGGGGTTCCTACTTTAACTATAAAAAATAAGTGCGAAAAAATATCAGAGGAAATAAAACAGAAACTTTTTGAAAAATTTATTCGAGCAGATTCTAAATTGACCAGAACAACAAGAGGAACAGGCCTTGGTTTATATATTGTTAAAGGGTTGGCTGAAGCCTTAAAAATAGACATTTCTCTTGAGTGCGATGAGTATTTTATAATAACTTTGAAATTTAATGACTATGTATAAACCTGAAATAATGAAATTTGCATTAAATAATGCTTCAAAAATTATAAAAGATGTACCTGTCTGTGCGGTAATTATTTTGGGTGATAAAATTGTTTCTGTTGAAGTTAACAGAAAAGAACAAGATAATTTAGCAATTTCTCATGCAGAAATTTTAGCTATAATTTCTGCAAATAAAAAATTAAAAAATTGGCGTTTAAATGATTGTGACATGTACGTTACTTTGGAGCCTTGTCCAATGTGTGCATGGGCGATAATCAATGCAAGGATTGCTAATTTGTATTTTGCTTCTTATGATACTAAATATGGTGCATTTGGCGGAGCATTTAATATTAATGAATATTCAGGATATAAAGTTAATGTTCATGGCGGGTTGATGGAAAAAGAAGGAGATATGCTTCTTAAAAAATATTTTGATAAGATGAGGAAAATAAAGTGAAAGAATTATTAGATGGTTTAGTTAAAAAATATGAAACGAAAGATTTTATAAAAAATGATCCGATTCAATTTCCACACAGATATTTTTTAAAAAAAGATATTGAAATTTCCGGTTTTATTTCTTCGCTTTTTGCATTTGGAAAAAGAAACCTTTTTATCAAAAAATTAGATGAGCTATTTAACTTGGCAAGTTCTCCTTACTCTTTAATTTTGGATTATAAAAAGTATAATTTAGAAAATTTTGTATACCGTTTTATAAAAAGTGTAGATTTAATTGAGCTGTTAAGGCTTTTAAATAAACTATACATTACAGATAAATCAAGTTTGGCAGAACTTTTTTATGAAAAAAATAATCGTTTTGAAAGGGTTATTAATTATTTTTATAAAAATTCAAATTGTCCAAATAATACGGGTTTTTGTTTTATGTTTGCAAAGCCTGAAAATAAATCTGCATTAAAAAGATTAAATATGTTTTTAAGATGGATGGTGAGAAATGGTGAGGTTGATTTTGGAATTTGGGATTTTATTTCAAAAAATGAACTTATAATTCCATTGGATACTCATGTTGCAAGAATTTCAAGACAATTTCACCTTTTGAAAAGAACTGTTAATGATTACAAGGCGGCTTTTGAACTTACCGAAAAATTAAAAGAATATGATGAATTTGATCCTGTAAAGTATGATTTTGCTTTATTTGGGCTTGGCGTTGACAGTTCTATAAATCAAGAGATTTAACTATTTTCCAAAGTATTCGTTTTTTGTCGGAATTAAGATTTTTTATTGTAGTGTGCAAATCTTCTTCTATTGAATTAATATTTTTTAAATATTCAATATCAAAAATTTCTTCAACATTGATATTGAATTTTTGGTGAATTTGAATAATTGTTAGTGTTGAGGGAAAACTTTTTCCATTTTCAATATTGCTGAGGCTTGAAGGTTCTATGCCAATTTTTTCGGAAAAAGCATCTTGGGTTAGTTTAATTCTTTTTCTTATTTTTCTTATATTTTCACCGAGAGCTGATTTATATAGTTTTTCTTTTGATTCCATCATTATTTCACCTAAAAACATCATATTAATAAAAATAAAACATTCTCCTTTTGGTTAACATAATGTAAACAAAAAAAATTAGCTTGATTTTTAGTGTAAACATCATATAATATCTAGTATAGATTATAAAATTATAAAAAATTTAAGGTAAACAAGAAGTATGAAAACCCTAAAAGCCTTTAGCTTAATTGAACTTATGGTTAGTTTAATTACAATTAGTTGCATTGCTGCAGCTTCTTCTCCAATCATTTCAAAAAAACTTTCAATGTCTTCAATTATGGTATCTAAACCATCAGGGGGATCTGGAGGGGATAGTTCTGGCGTATGCCCTTTAGGTCAATATATGTCATCTACTACAAATACCTGTACAAATTGTTCTGAAACTTTTGAAAATTGTTCAATATGTACAGAATCTGGGTGTTTAGTCTGTAGTTCAGGTCTTAGTTTAAATGCTGGCAAGTGCGAAGTTAGCAGTTGTCCACCATATACAATTAAAATTACTGTTGATAGTAAAGACCTCTGTGTAACCCAGTATAACATGGGGGATAA
>CALUWK010000025.1 GCA_944324475.1 Candidatus Gastranaerophilales bacterium | reverse complement strand
TTTACTGCTTACATATATATAAAGTATATAAAGATTATCTAATTTCAAAATTAATTTTTTTTGTTACAAAACTTAATCTTCTACAAAAAATTCTTCTTCTTCGTTGTCTTGACCCTGTTTTTTATATTTTTTATCTCTACGTTCTTTTTCTTCTTTTTCTTCTATGGCTTTTTTAATCATCATAGCACCTGCGTTAGTTGCAGCGAGAGTATCAAGAGAAGCTCTAAGTTGAGCTGATCTGTCTTGATAGGTTTTCATTTCGTCTTTATATTCTTCTTCCTGCAATTCTTGTGCAAAATATTCCCCTCCTTGACCCATTTTTTCATCAGACATTTTATTAGCCATGCCGGAAGCATCACCTGATTTGAAATTAAAACTTGGAATTGGAGATATACCTCTGTTATCAACCATTTTTTTACCCTCGTTTTTGTCTGATAGATAATATCATTTTTTTGTAAAAAAAACAACATCAATCAAGAGTATAAAACTAAAAAATTATTTTTTTTGCTACATAACTACTTAAAATAATTAATTATTTCAATAATTGCTTCTTTTTGAGTATAGCCGACACTACTAGGTGCAGTATTTCCCCAAAGTGCAAGAATAGTTTTAATATTTTTATATTTTTTACATGGCATGATATTATTTACATTATCATCTACAAAAACAGCATTATTATAGTTATTTTTTCGCATATATTCCACAAAAAAATCGGCTTTAGAAGGGTAATTATTTAATATTTCGCGTGCAAAAACCTTTTTTTCATCAAAGTCCAAATTATAATATTTAAACCTCTTAATAATTGATGTTTTATTTTTTTTAGAAGCAATAACCATATTAATTTTGTCATTTTCATACAATTTTTTAATTTCAAAAAAGAAATCATAAGGTTTTTCTAAATTTTGCCAAAAATCATAATAATCTTTTATTAAATCTTCTCTAATTTTTAAAAATTCTTCACAAAATTTCTCCTCACCAACCTTATCTCTATTCAAAAGAGATTCCCTAAAAGCAGGAATAATCCTATCTTCCGAAACACTGCTAAAAATTATAGGATTAAAATAATAAAACATCCAAATATTATAGACAAGGAATTTATACTTATAATAAAGTTTATAATTTTCTTCATCTATATCACTAAAAAACGAACTCCCCAAATATTGACACCTGTTAACAAGGTAAACTTCCCTTAAAGTGTCAAAAAGAACTCCATCAAAATCTAAAAATAAAATCTTATTTTCCACTAAATTAAAATAACATAAAAACTATAAATTATAAATTTTTGAATTAGGTCTATATTTTTGTAATTTAATTTTATTTGCCAAAGATTTTATTCTCCAATCATTAAATTCAAAAGACAACAAATCTTCGCAAAACTCAATTTCACCAGACAAATTTGCATCTATTCTTTTGTCTTTTTTTTGCTTGTCCATAACTTTACCCATCAAAATAACATCTAATTTAGTAAAGTATTTTTGTAACTAAAAATTGCACAAATTAATAGAAAAACATTATTTTTGTTAAGAGAAATAAAGAAATTGTTATAAAAATAATAAAAATTAAATGTTTATATAATCTATTTTTTTTATTTTTACTTTTTTTGGATTTTTTTTTGGTTTTTAAATTACCTTCAATTTTTTCCTTAACAGTAATTCTTGCTTCTTTTATTTTCTCTTTAACCCTTTTTTGAGAAGGAGTAAGCTCTTTTTTCTTTATTCTTGTCTTTTTATACTGATTTACTTTGTTAATATAACTTTCATCTTTCTTTCCATCTACCGTTTTTATAACATTGGAATTAAATTCTCCTTGTTTTAAATTCAAAAGTTCTGCTTTTTCTTCAGTTGCAAGACGTACATATTCGTCTATTAACTTATTTTCTTTCAAAGGTTTACAGGTAACCAATAATGTTTCATCAAATTGTAACTTTCTAATCTTTTCGTCTTTTTTCTTAAAATAAGAAAAATTTATAGCTATTTCAAAAGCACGTTTTATAGCTTCCAATATTTCGCTTGAAGAAATATCTTCACCATGAGCGCATTTATTTCCCGCCCTTTTTATAAAAAATAAATCTTCAACAAACTCCTTTTGCTCTTGAGTTTCAATTCTATCTTTAAGACAATTTATAATATCATCAAAAGTCATTTCTTTTTGAACATTTCCAAGGACCTTTTTTGCTGTTTTTTCTGCAAAAATCCTTAACTGAACAGCGCACTGATTAAAATATTCATCCCTAAATAATTTTTCACCGTCCACTATCAAAGAAAAAAGTTCTTTATCAACATTTTTTAAAAAATCAAAATTACTTGCCACAATTTTTTCCTATCAAAACTGCTTTAATTTATCCATTAATTTCAAAAACTCAGGAAAAGATGTTTCGCAACAATTAAAACCGTTTATAATCGTCGTACCCCTATTAATAAGAGATAAAACATAATAACTCATAGCAAGCCTGTGATCTAAATGAGTCTCAAGTTCAACATCAAAATCAGGTTTAATTGCACCATGTACTATAAAACCATCCTCTTTTTCTTCCACACTAACTCCAAACGCCCTCATACCTTCAACAAGTACTTTAATTCTATCAGATTCTTTATTTCTTAAATCAGAAGCATCTCCTATAACGCTTTTTCCCCTTGCAACAGCCGCCAATACAGCTAAAATAGGTATTTCATCGATTAACCTCGGCACAATATCACCTTTTATAACAAAAGGTTCAATATCTTTAGTATAACAGACCTCAATATCGGCAACTTTTTCCCCTGAGACAATTCTTTCATTTAAAATTGAATATTTCACTTTTGTCTGACTAAAAATATCCAAAATCCCTGTTCTTGTTGGATTAATTCCAACATTTTTAATCAAAACCCTTGAATCAGGAACAATAGCCGCAGCAACCATAAAAAATGCAGCAGAAGAAATATCTCCCACAATTTCAATGTCCTTTGGTTCAAAATGACTTTTTTCAACTGTTGTCCAAAAACCTGTTTTATCTTTTCCAACTTTAATTTTTGCCCCCAAATACTTAAGCATAATTTCAGTATGATTTCTTGACAAATATGGCTCTATTACTTTCGTACAACCAACTGCATTAAGTCCTGCAAGCAATATTGCGCTTTTAACTTGAGCCGATGCTATTGGCGAAACATAGTTAATTGCGCTTAATGTTTTTCCATGAATTTTTAAAGGCAATTTATTTTCATTTGAAGAAATTTCAGATCCCATTAAACTTAACGGTTCAATAATTCTTGCCATTGGTCTTTTTTTTAAACTTTCATCACCAGTAAACTCACATTCAAACCCGTTCAAAGACGAAAAAAGACCAGAAAGCAATCTGACAGTTGTTCCTGAATTGCCACAATATAAAGGCTCATAAGGATTTATAAAAGCTTTTTTCGCATCCAAAAAAAGCTCTTTATCAGATACTTTTTGAAATTCAACTCCCGCACTTTCCAAAATTTCATAAGTTCTGATACAATCTTCACCTGAAGATAAATTTTTTATTCTTATTTTCTCCTTTAACTCTCTTGAAGCTATTGCACCAATTATAAGACTTCTGTGAGAAATAGACTTATCTGGAGGAATAACAATCTCCCCCGATAAACGCCCTTTTAAATAACTATTTCTTAAAACTTCATCCATTCTTAACCGTTTGCAAGTTCTACAACAAAATTAGGTACACAAAATACTGCACTATGAAGTGCTCTATTGTATATTTTACAAGTTTTTGCAATTTTATTTGCACGAACCTCATCAATTTTTGAAGAATCTATAGGTATATCAACATCATCACTGCAAAAACCCCAAGACCAATATCCTCCGGGATATGTTGGCATAGGCCCGCAATATGGAGCAACATTTTTAAATACTTTTTTCAAAAGTTTATATGTTTTTTTCATATTTTCACTTTGCGCAAAAGGTCCTTCAGTCTGAGGAACGACAATTCCGCCTTTTCTTAATGAACGCTTTACATTATTATAAAATCCTTCATTAAATAAACCTTCCCCAGGGCCAATCGGATCAGTTGAATCAATCAACACAACATCATAAACATTTTCTTTATCTTTAACAAAATCTACTGCGTCCTGAACAAGAACCGAAACTCTTTTATCATTTAAGCCACATGCAACTGTCGGAAAGAATTTTTTAGATGCTTCTATAACCATGCCGTCTATTTCAACCATATCAATATGTTTAATAGAATCATATTTTAATAATTCACGAACAGTTCCACCATCTCCACCACCAATTACTAAAATATTTTCAGGATTTTTATGAGTTAACATAGGAACATGTACTATCATTTCATGATAAAAAAATTCATCTCGTTCAGTTACCATCATAAGCCCATCTAAAGTCAAAACATTTCCAAACGCTCTGGAGTGAAAAACATCAACTTTTTGATAAGGAGACTTATCCGAAAACAAGTCTTTATCTTTTTCTATAGCAATTCCAAAACCCTCTGGAGTAATTTCATGATATAACTTTTCAACCATTTCTTTTCCTTTATTTAACTTAAACTTGTTTCATAATTATACAAAAAAAATTAAGTATTTGTTATAATTATTTTAATGAAAAGCAAAAACAAAATCATGGACTCGTTCGAAGAATTTATTGCCTTACCCTTATCCATTCTAAAAAACAGAATAATTCAAATAACAGGCTTTAAATCTGATTTTGTGTCGAGCAAATCTATTAATGTTGAATTAACGGACGATACTGTTCATATCAACGTTATAAACAATGAAGGAGCATACAACCTTCTCAGCAGTGTTATTTATAAAAAACAGATGTTAAAAAAACAAGCAAAAAAACAAGAACAAACCAAAACGGCGGTTTAATTTTATGAAAATAAAAAGTGCAAAATTTTTAATAAGCTCGCCTGATTTAAAACATTGTCTAGATTTAAATATGCCCGAATTTGCTCTTTTAGGACGTTCTAATGTAGGAAAATCAAGCTTTATAAATACTTTAGTTAATCAATCAAAACTTGCAAAAACATCAAATACTCCAGGTAAAACCCGTCTTATAAACCTTTTTGAAATACAAACCGACGTTAAACCATTTATTTTAGCCGATCTTCCAGGATATGGTTTTGCCAAAGTTTCAAAAAAAGAACAAAACTCTTGGCAAAAAAATCTTGAACAATATCTTTTAAAAAGAAAAAATCTTACCTCAACAATTCAACTCATTGACTCCAGACACGATATTCAAAAAAATGACACAATAATGCAACAATGGCTAAAACACAACAATATAGCCTGTTTTAATATCTTAACAAAATGCGATTACATTTCAAAAAATGAAATTTCAAGAAAAATTACAATAATTGAAAAAGAATTTCAAAACAAAGCCATACCCTTCAGCACAAAAAACAAACAATATGTTGACAATGTTTTAAATGAAATTTTAAGCTTAATTTAAACTCTCCAAAACAACAAGATTTCTTTCAAAATTTTCTTTTAAAGGTAAATTATAAGGAATTATTTTAAATTTTGCATTTTCATATTTCTTCTTGAAGTTGTTTATTTCATCATCTACAGTTTTTGATTTATAGATTAAAAATTTGCCTTTTTTAGATAAGTGCTTTTTTGAATACTCAAAAACATCCTCGATTTTTCCTACTGCTCTCGACACAATCAAATCTACATTTAAACTTGGGACATTTTCAATTCTTGAATATAATATTTCAAGATTATTCAAATTTAAAATTTCTTTTATTTTCTTTATAAAATTTATTTTTTTAATTCTTGAGTCATTTGCAATTATTTTCTTTTCAGAAAAACAAATTGCAAAAATAACACTCGGAAAACCACCACCCGTACCTACATCCAATATTTTATCAATATCTTTAAATTCATCCCACTTTAAAATTGAAAGAGAATCAAAAACATGTTTTTCAAAAATAACACCCGTATCATTTAAACTCATTAAATTTGTATGCTCATTATATTGAACAAAAATCTTATACCATAATTCAAATTTCTCTATTATTTCTCTATTCAATTCAAAATTTAATTCTTTTTTTATAATTTCAATATTTTTTTTATTTATCATATTTTTCCAAAATTTGATTATAACTTACGCCATCTAAACGCATCTTAATATCTTTAATCCTTTGATTTATTCTTGAAATATTTTCATCATTAACATTATTTTTTAACGTTAACCTTGCATTAAGAAAATTTACGAGAGCTCTTTCATCATTGCCCCTATCATAATAAAATTCACCCGCCTCAAAATACACCAAAGCAATTTTAAATTCATCATTTAATTTTTGAGCAGAAGAAAGTGCCTGCTTAAAATAACCAACTGCAGATACTTCATCCACTCTTGCATATAATTTTGCAAGTTCTTTTTGTGAAAAATACATATTTTCATAATCATTAATCTCACTATCATACAACAACGCCAACTTTAAAAAATCTGTCGCTTCTTTATAATCTTCCAAATCAATGTAAATTAAAGCTAAATTAGTTAAAGATGCAGAATAATACTTATTCTCATTCCTTTCAGAACTCAAAGTATAATTTTTTCTATAATACTTTATAGCATTATCAAGATCCTGATTTTCATCATATAAAACACCAAGCCTATAATATACTTTTGCGCTCAATTCCTTATCTTTACCCAAAACAATAGAAAGAGCTTTTTCATAATTTTTAATTGCACTCTGCACTTTATAATCCGCCTCATCAATTTGTGCAATTTCAATATATGCCCGAGCTCTATAACTTTTAGGATTAATTTCATTATCTGCTATTAATTTAAATCTTTCTTTTGCCTCATCTATCTTATACAAGTTTTTACAGCAATTAGCAATAAAATATTGAAGCTCACAAACCCTTGAATCACCTGTTTTAAGAGCAATATCCAAAGCAATCTCATAATGTTTTTGTGCAACTTTATATTCATTTAAAAATTCATAATTCTTTGCAATCAAAGACAATATTTCTATCCTAAACTCACCTTCAAAATCGACCTCATAAGCTCTTTTAAGTTCAGACAATGCATCATTATATTTATAATCTTTACTCAATTCTCGCGAACTATTTATAAGACTGACTATAAAAAGTCTAGTTTTTTCCTTATTTTCATCAGCCAATGATTTTTGTCCAGAATCTTGTAATCGTTTTTTAACTAATAATTCATTATCTTCTTTAGATATAAAATTTTTTCTTTCTTTAATTTTATTCAATTTTTCTGATAATTTTGTTTTTTGATGCAATTTTTCATCATGCCAGCCCGAAGTTGCCGTCCCCAAATAAGAAAAAGTTTTCTGACTTTTATCAGAAGTATTTATTGAAGGCATTAAAGAATTAAAAAGTTCTATTTCCTTCCTCATTGACTCTCTTGAAAGCCTAATTAACCTATCCTTAGGACTTTTTGTTAATTCATTTTCATAAATTTCAATTAAGTTTTTATAATAAGCGATTTTTTCCTGTATAGAAAATGTTTTAACTATATATTGTTTAAAATAATCTTTTACATATATTTCGCCTTTAAAAAAACTAACTAAAAAATTTTTCGATAAATAATCTATATGAGAAATGTCACCCAACTTATATGTTTTCAAAAAATCCAAACTTACAGGATGAGACAAAGTACACAAAATTTTAAACAAACCTTGGTACACCTTTGGAGTTAAAGAAACAAATTTTAAAACCATAAATTCTTCAAAACCAATTCTTAAGCTCATGTTTTTTCTGCTAAATTCATTAATTAAATCTTTAACGGTTGTTCCTGTAATTGCGGAGTATTTAACCGCCATTTTTAAATACAACTCAAGACCACCAGTTATTTCATAGAATTTTTCTTTTGTTTCATCATCTAAAACTTCAGACAAAACAGCCAACCTTGATTGAAATTCATTTTTATCAATTTGTTCAATTTCAACTGTCTTAACTTTAATTTTTTTAAATCTAAAAAGATTCCCATTCAAATTTCTTGAAACAATAACTATTTTAACGTTTTCATACCCTGCAAGATAAGATAAAAAGTCAATAATATCAATATTCTTTTCAACTTTTTCAAAATTTTCAACTATAACAACACAATTTGCATTGATTGTTTTAAAATAATGACTGACCTTATCTTTAAAGTTTCCTTCCGTAAACTTTTTTAAAGAAATTTTTTGTGCCAGAGAAAAATTTCTTAAAGCATCATAAAAATTTAACAAAAAATCATCAATAACTGTATTTTCAAAGCAAAAATGCTGAAAAACAAGATTATTTTCATCTAATTTAGGGATTATTTTTCCAATAGTTTCGCTTTTTGCAGAACCTTTTGGACCACCCAAATAGAGTAAATCAAAAGTAGATATGACAAAATTTAAAATTTCATTTATAATAGAATTGTTAAATTGAAAAAAGCCTTGAGTCATAATATTATTGTACATAATCTTTTATATTATTTGCAATAGTATAAATATTCGAGCGGCACCTTAAAAAAATAATAATTGTCATAACCAAAAAGCTTACCAAATAAATGTTTTAAGGTTTATAATAATTGTTAAATATTGTAAAGAATATTTAATTACAAAAGGCAAAAATTACAATTTAGTGTTGTTTATATATATGTGTGTGTATAGTTGTTTGGGGTAAAAATGCAACAAGTTAAAGGTCCTAATGTTAACACTCTGCCTGAGGTAGGTTACTATGTTTCAAATAATGACAAAAAAGAAAAAATCTACAAAACAGAGTCTCATATTCCTGCCAAACAAGGTCCTTTAACAGATTTAAAAGTAGGTGCACATAAACTTACAAACGACATTTTGACATATTTTCCTAAAGGTTTTTCCGGTTCAAAAAATAGCAATTTCTATGAATATTTATCACTTGGCATGGTTCCCTATATAATAGGTAGTGGCATGCTTATAGGTCTATATTGTCTTGCTAACGGTAAATACAACGATTTTGACAAAGATAAAGCTAATAAACTTGCTAAAAAAATAGGAGCAGGAGTTGTTTTATACGGACTTGGCAAATGGCTCTCTAAAAAAATTGCCCACATGGCAATAAACGCTTCAACATCAATAAATCTCGATTGGAAACTTCTTAATAAAATAAACGAAGTGCCCGAAAAAAACCAAGAAAAAGGGCTTGTCAGAATTCAATACCCCGGAGTTTTTGACTCGGCAGATTTTCCAAGAAAAGACAAGACAGCTCTTTGGGGCGAGCTTGAACATGGAAACATCTATGCTTATGAAGATAAAATTTTAAAAAAAGCAGGATATAAAAAAGAACAAAACGCACCAAACCAAACAGCTTGGCCTTTAATCAGAAAGGTTAAAGTAAGAACAACAGCCCTTGAAAATATTAGCAAATATATAGTTGCGGCAACTGGAGTTGCGCTTGGTTTTCAAAAAGAATTTGAAAATATTAAACTAAAAGATCCGAAAGGAATTTTTAAAGCTCTTAAAGATAGCACCATAAAGCTTTGGAAAGGTGACAATAGAAATTTCATTTCTAAAAACTACGGAAAAGGGCTTCTTATCGGCTCTGCTTTATCCACGTTCCTAACATGGCTAATTCCTACTATATGCTTCAAAACCAAACCTAACACAATGATTTCAAAGGTCGATACCAAAAAAGAATACGAGGAGGCATAATGACAATAACTATCAGTCCTTTTCTAAAAAATCAACTCGATTCGAATAGAACAAATAATAACAACGATCATGAAGAAATTTATAAAAACTTAAAACAACATGCAAATGATGTTAAACCAAATGAACCAAAAGCTAAGCTTGTTAGAGAAAATGCAGCTCAAAAAGTATTTTCTGCCGCAAAAGATAACTTTAACGACGGAAAAAATTTCTTTAAAGCAGTAAGAACCGGAAAAATGAACGATAATAGCCTAGGAAGAATAAACGATCTTGGCATGAAAGCAGGAGCAATTCTTATTGCAACTTTTTTAGCAACCAAAGCTAAAACAAAAACAGAAGCTATAATGCAATTTGTAGGTGGAACAACTTTCTTTGCATCAATGGCGCTTTGGCCAAAAATATTCATAAATCTTCCCGCAAGAATAATACACGGATTCCCAATAGATGAAAAATATATAAGCGCACAAGGCGACAAAAAAGACATCCACCTTGACAACCAATTTATTCCGACCGGAATTCACTCCGAAAAACAAAAAAAACAAGAGATGAAAAGAATGGGCATTGACCCAAATGAAAAAAATGCAGAAGAAAAATGGTTAAGAAAAAGACAAAAAACCGCACTCCAAAACAGAACTCTTTGGATGGCAACAGCAGGATTTGCAACTCCTTTAATGACTGCTCTTATCGGAAATTATGTTCAGCCAAAGATTGAAAATGCTGTTATAGAGCATGAATTTAGAAAGGCAAGCAACATCTTAATGAATAATGAAGCACTTAATGCTTATTTTATAAAACAACAAGATATAAGAAATGTTGAAAACATAGAAGACTTATTTAAAGGCAAAAAAAATAGCACTCTAGACAATGATTTCTTTAAAAAACTTGCCAGATTGCTTGAAATCGGTGACTTATCTCAAGAAATGAAATATACCGATGATTGGAATCCCTTATTAAATTTAAAATCAAATAATCTAACAGAAGCTCTCAAAAAAGTCTATGAAAAAACTTCAACAATTGATATTGACAGTTTAAAAAGTGCTCTTGGTAATGTTGAATGTTTCACAAGTTCAATTTTTAGTGAAAGCGCAGAGTCAAAATTATCAAAAGAAGAAATAGAAGAAATAATTGAGAATCTTGGCGATAATAAAACTATAAACAATTTAATAGAAATATTAAAAGACAAAGGCAATATCGGGGACGAGCAAATTTCCGATATAATAAAAGAAATAAAAATAAACAATGAAAACTTCTTTAATGCCATAAGAGACTATAACAAAAATATTCTTTCAAGAATCAGAGGAAGAATAAAAGCATATTTGAGTTTACTTAACCCTATTATGGGTAAAAAAGCCGAATCTGTATATACAAGACAGTACGGAAGAATGATGAGTAAAATAACACAAACATTCGGAATTACAAACTACGAAACCCTTAAAAAAATAAAAGAAGACAACTCACTAAATTCTACAATTAGAATATTAAGAGATAAAATCAAATCATTTATAAAACAAGATACTGATTACGAAAAGGGACTGCATGATTTTATTGAATTAACAGAAGAATACATTAACAACGGAAGAGATGATTCTTCATTCAAACAAGCTTTGGAAAGTACCTTTGGAGCAAATTTTCCTCTGTTGAATGGTACAGAAAATTATGTTAATTTTAAAGAAAACATTAAATCACCAAGTGCAAATCCGGACAAAAAAACTTGGCTTATACAAATATATGAAAGATTCTGCGCAGAAAATGCAAATGCACCAAAACGTAATTCAATAAATTTATTGAATATAGCCGGACTAAATGAAGCGGAAAAAAGAGCATCTGAAGAAATTGGAAAAACCTCAACATTAATGAAAATTTTTACAATAACTCCTTCTGATGAAACATACTTTAAAAAATTAGATAACTTTATAAATGCAATCTATACATATATTGACTCTAAAAACACTAACATAGACGAAGCAAAAACAATTTTAAGAGAAAAATTAAAAAATATTCTTGGAGACTCAGCTCAAATAGTTGCCAATGATAATGAATTTAATAATTTTATAACTTACATAACAACAGACAATCGAACTTGGATTTCTGAAATTATAGATAACAATTCAACAGACTCAGCAAACCAAATCCTAACAAATGCAATTCTCAGAGGAAAACGAGACGTCGACCATTTATTTAATCAATTTTCAAGATATATCAAAAATAAAAATATAGATCTTGACTACACAAGAGTAAAAGCTTTAATTTGTGCCAACTTTGAGCGCAGATTTATAGAAGGATGCTTTGACGGATTTAAAGAAAATGAAATCCAAGCTATGATAAATTATCTATACGATGGCACCATTTCAGATGCCTTTAATAAATTACGCACAACTAATAATGGAATAAGCAGAAATATAATAGAAGCAGTGTTCAATAAAGACGTATTCCAACTAGAAGAAAAAGTTGCGCCAGGAATTTCAGAAATAGTTGAAAGTATGAAAACACTGAACAATGAATTTGGCAAGTACACAGAAAAATCATTAAAAGTAAACAGCTTTGGCGAACAACTCAAAACCTATGCAACAAGATTATATAATAATAAAACTTGGATGAAAATTTTTGCTCCAATGGCAATAGGTCTTGTTGCAGTTACACTTCTAGCTCAACCATTCTTTGGAAAAATCAAAAAAGAATTCCCCGATGACAAAAAATCAGGAGGTGTTAAATAGTGATCAATAGACCAATTAATCAAGCGTTACCTCAAAAACCAAACATTCAAACAAATACCCTTAAAAATCAACAAAACTCGAGTAAGCAAACTCCTAATTCAACGAGTTATGTTGCAAATTCACCTCTTTTAAAAAATATTATTCAAAGTCAAACAAATACCCTTAAAAATCAACAAAACTCGAGTAAACAAACTCCTAATTCAATGAGTTATGTTGCAAATTCACCTCTTTTAAAAAATATTATTCAAAGTAAAACAACAAAAACTCAGGCTATTAACAATACCGAATTTATAAATCTCAAAAACTACAAAAATAATTTAAGAACAATGTTTTTAAATAATGAAGCACAAATTTTGGGTGTAATCATAAGAACAATGAACGCTCAAGACATAGACGGAAACGAATTAATTCAAGGCAATGAAAAATCAGGTAACTTAATAAATGCAATAGATAGACTTGATGAGATTAAAAATACGGGTTTTAACACATTACACCTGCTTCCCATTCACCCACCCGGAAAAACACACGCAATGGGTACAGCAGGATCATTGTACGCTCCTTTAGACTTCCTTAAAATTGACCCTGAAATTGTGGATGAAAACCCTCCTGAAATATACAGAAAAAGAATTGAAGAAGTTTATTTTGAATTAACAGGCAAAAAATTAACCAAAATGGACAAAAAAGATCCTAATGTCGCAGAAGCTCAATTTAAAGTATTTACAGAAGAATGCCACAAAAGAAATATAAAAGTTATGCTTGATTTACCTTCATGCGGAAGTGTAGATTTTGCAAAAAATAATCCTGAAATGATGGCAGTCGATGCCAATGGTAAAGAAAAAGTTCCACAAGGCTGGCAAGATATAAGAATGTTAAGACCATTCAAAGACGAAGAAACCCGTGAATTAAACGAAGCAGTTCTTGACATGCACAAAAAATATATTGACAAATATATATTACTCGGAGCCGATGGTATAAGAGCAGATGTAGGCAGGGCAAAGCCTGTTGAATTTTGGAATGTATTAATTCCGTATTCTCGTATAAAAAATCCTGAATTCGCTTGGTTAGCAGAAACATATACACATGAAGATGCCTCACCTCAACTAAATATGCCATACGACAGACCAAAAGAACTTTTAGAAGTTGGTTTTGATGCATACTATGGACAATATCACATATTTAACGAATGGACACAAGCTCAACAATTATATGATTACGTCAAAGAAAATATAGACTTAAACAATGAAATAGGAGAAGCAAAAACTTTAATAGGTTCATTTGCAACACATGATGATGCTTCTCCAATGTTATACGGTGGCGCACCATGGGTAATGTTTATCAGTATATTGCAATCTATGTTACCTCAATTAAACCCATATATGGTTGATGGTACTCAAACAGGCGATTATTACATATATCCCTATGACCACGCATTAGTAAAAAATACAAAAACAAACAACCATGAATGCACTGTGCACACAGGAAAGATAGACATTTTCAATGAATCAAGAAAACCTGGAGGAAAATTCCCCGAAA
Source organism: Candidatus Gastranaerophilales bacterium (assembly GCA_944324475.1). Classification (GTDB taxonomy): domain Bacteria; phylum Cyanobacteriota; class Vampirovibrionia; order Gastranaerophilales; family Gastranaerophilaceae; genus RUG14156. The sequence goes on along the minus strand of CALUWK010000025.1, from coordinate 8,942 downwards.
TTGAAAATATTATAAAAACAGCCTTCTCTTTAAGAAATAATAAATATAATGAAGTAAATAAAAATTCCAGCATTAAATTAAATATGCAAAATGCAAAAGATGTTATCACAAAAGGTTCATTTATAATTCTTCCGTCAAACAATCCTGAGATAATATCCTTTGCCAGACACAAAGACGGAAAAACCCTTTTATTTATAGGAAATAGAAATGTAAACAAACCAGTTGGCGGAAAAATAACTATTCCGGGTCTGAAACCAGATCAAAAATTCAATAATTTAATGCCCAAATATGGAGAAACGTGTAAATTCCAAAACAATAAAAACGGAACTCTGACTGTTGAATTAGGTACATCAAGGGCTTGTGTATTTGAAATTGATAATACAGAAATTGAAAAATTATCAGATCCCAAAAACGTCATGCAACAACAATATTTAAATTTCACAAAAGAAAAAACTACGGACTTATCTGTAACAAATTCAAAAAAAGACGACTTGCAATTTAAAGATATGAAAAGTACTGTATACAATATCAACTACTTAACTAAGCCTAAAATAAATACAGTATATCATAATTTTATTAACCCCAACACAATTATGGAAACAAACGAAAAATTAAAAAATAACCTAAAAATACTAAATTAAACGTTAAGCAAGAAAATTAAAGGGAATTTTAAGACTATAAAGGAAAAAAGCTATGGATTTATCTATAAAAAATTTTAAAAAAGACAACTTGCAATTTAAAGGTTTAAAAGGTGGATTTCGAAGCAACAACGAACCTGTTATAGAATTTATTGCCCCTCCTTATGATAAAAAAAATGAAATAGCAACCCTTCAAATAGTCTTACTGTCAAAAAATAAAGAAACAAAACAATATTTAACACCAAAAGTAAAAAATATTACAGAACAAGACTTTAATCCCGACAACCCTGTAATAAAATATAATCAAGATAAAATACGTAAATTCACAAAAAGCTTCGGATACAGATATAAAATTACAAACAAAAATAATAATAGCATAAGGTATGTAACCGACGAATTTCAAAAAATCAACCTTGATGATGGCAACGAAATAAATATTATTATTCAAGGCGAAAACTACTTAATTACACCTAAAACGGGTACAATGTATCACAGTTTCATTGACTCCGATGCAATTATGGGAATTAACGAAAAATTAAAAGAAAGCGATCCAAATTTTGTCAGAAATCACTTTAATCAACTAAAAGGCAGCTTAAAAGGTCTTATTTATCTATTAGAAAAGACCGATGAATTAGATGCTTTCAGATACATAATTTCAACACCGGATATTGGGAACGATACAATATCCAGCCATGGATACTGGCCAAAAAATCAATATCAATGCTCAAATATTGAAGACTTTAAAAAATTTGTTTTTGAACTTTACAAAAGAGGTAAAAGCTATATAGCAGATGGTGCTTTTACTTCTCAAGGAATAGAATCCTCTATGGTTCAGCATGTTTTAAAATGGGGTCAAGATTCGCCCTTTTACAATATGCTAAAAATTGACGGCGAGATAAAACTTGGAATTTTGCCGGACAAATATTATGGTGAAGCAAAAGATCCTTATGACTACATCAGCGTAAAAATAATTAATAGCCCAAAACAAGAAGACTATAATAAAAGAAAACCAACATATATCCAATTTTTTGACTCACGTCTTACAAGTGACGAACAACAAAATTCAAATGAATTAATTAAATCATACGATAAATTACCTGATGATCACTATGATATTACATCACACCAAGATTCTATAATACCTTATTATTTTGAAATAAATCCCGATGATAAAACAAGAATAGATGCCTTTAAACGGAACAAAAACATGCTCTTGAGGGATATTTTATCAAATACAAAAGATTTTTTAATATTTCCAAATTATTATATAGTTGAAAAAAGAAAAGCCTCAGGGGTAAATTTTTGGGATGGAAACAGAGATATTATAAAAATGAACCTATCCAATCCCATAAACACGGAAGCAAACATAGAAGGCTATGAAAATGCCAGAAACTACCTTTTTGGAGTAGCAAGTTTTTGGACTGAAACAATTCAATCAGATTTAATTTTGAAAACAGCCCTAATGAATAAAGAAGAAAAAATTGACGTTGCAAAAGCAAATGATGTTTCTAAAAAAGAATATGAAGATATAGAAAAGAATCTTTCTTCAATAAAATCTTTTGTTTTAGATCAAAACAAAAGCGCAGAAGAATACATTAAAAATTTTCCATTCCAATCACTTGAAACAAATGAAAATTTAAGCGCAGTATTTTCTGAACCGCAATTTAATCAAGAATTCCTTTCCAAAGGTACATTTGAAAAACTCCTACAAATTGTAAAAGATACAATAAATGAATCACTACCTGAAAAATATAAACAGGATAAAGACTATATAACCTATGTCACAAAAATATACACTCCAACAATAATCAAAAATATTATTGCAGGTGCTTTATGCCCTGATGCAGTTAATGAAGACGGAACTATAAACCAAAATATTTTAAGACAGGTTTCTATAAACTCGCTTGGTGCAACAAATGCAAGCACCCCTGAAAGAGAAAGAGAAATAATAATTAACAAAATAAGAGAAAGAATAAACAAAGACAGCATTTCAAAAATAAGAACAAAAATGCGAAATGAATTAGAAAAAATTGAACTAGAAGACTTCAAGCTCGCAGAAAGCATTGTCATCCAAGGAAAAGCCGGACTCAACTGGAGATTCGATGCAGCTAAAGATATCGGAGACTTAGATGCCGTTAAAGACACGACTTCTAGCTTTGATACAATAAATGAAGGGGATGAACTATACCCAGGTACGAAAGATTTTTGGAAAAAATTTATTTCGCATGCCGCAAAATACAATCCTTCTTTATATACCATTGAAGAAATTACTGATTTTTGGTCTTATATACAAAAAGGCAGTAACATTTTTTCTTCAAATAATTTTGATGAAAAACTAAGCAAATGGTTCTATTCACTGCCCCCAGAAGCACAGACAAAACTTGAAAATCAATTACCATATCTAAAAGAAATGGAATTCATAAACGCAACCGGAGCTACAACAAGTTCTAATTATATAACATATTTTAACAATCTGTCAGCATTTTTAGGTGTTGATCCCGAAAATGGCTCGGACAAAAAATTAGATGCAGGTAATATAATACAGCTTAAAAATAAAATGGATGGTTTTATTTCAAGCGTTCAACCAAACACAGCCATTTTATCCCACATGTTTTATGAAAACCACGATAAACCCAGATTACTCCACACTTTACCATTAGATATGGATTTATTCTGCCAAAAAAATCTATACGATGCTAATGATGAACAAAAAGAAAAAGCAAAAGCTTTAATAGATGAAGGAACAGAATATGTATATGTCTCAGCAAAAGCAGTTGCTGTTGGTTTGGCAATGAAAGAAACTATAGAAAGACTTTATCAAGACAATCCAAATAAAAAAGAAGCACTTATTCATGCTCTAAAAAACCTTGTTTGCGGAAAAGCAAACGACTCATCAAAACCAAACTTTAAAAGAGCCGAAGCTTTTGGAGTCACTTCTTATGATATATCTATAAGAGATTTATTTAGAAAAGCTGGTTACAAAAACAATGATGAAATTTGGAAATTTCATTATAGTATGCTAGAAAACTCACTAAAAATGCAAGAAAAACTCTGGGAAGCAATGAATGCCCTCGTCGGAACTCCAACAATGTATTATGGCACAAATTACGCTCAAACAGGTTATGAAACCAGCGCAAAAAACGAATATGTACAAAATCGAAATCAAAGTATCCGCGAAATAACCGAAATACCTGAATACAAAAAATACTATAACAAAATGAATGCTATTTCCGGACTATACAAGAAAAACGGTTTAAGCGCAATAAGAAACGGCTTTCCAATTTCTTTAAAATATTCAAGTGCAATAGATGGAATTCATCCCGGTGCAATTCTATATTTTAGAGAGAAAGTACAACAATATGCAAATGAACAAGGTAAAAGTTTTAAAGAAATTATAGAAATAATCAAAGAAAAATTAAACAACCAAAACAAATATGAATATGAAAATTTTTTATCACAAGACATTGGTATAAACAACGCAAATGATAATCTCAATAATTTCAGTAAAATTATTGATAAATTAGATCCAAATGATCCTGCTACAACAGGAAATATTGATTTATGGCCTATTTTCAAATACGACGAAAAAGGTTCAAAAACAATCAGTGTAATCACAAATAATGGTATACCAAGGAGAGAAAAATCATACCTTGCAGGTTGTTCATCAGAAGAATATAAAGTCATGGGCATACCAATAAGAGATAAATCAAACAACTGCCCCCTTCAAGAAGGTACGAAATTAAAAAGAAAAATATATAATGGACAGGAATTTGTTGATGATACAAAAACATACATAGTAAAGGACGGCAACATTCAAGACGAAAACAACGAACCAATTACCATTTCGGACACTGTTGAAACTTTTTATGTTCCAAAAACATTAAACTCAAGAGCAAAATATACAGCGAGTATCCACAGCAAGACACACTAAAATCAAATAATTTTTACATTAAAATCATCTTTTAGAGCCTCTATCACATGTGGATTTATAAGCGCTTGCGGACAGTTTGCAAATAGAATTTCATCAATTTGACCTAATAGCGAGAAGGCAATAAATAAACTTGTTAAATTACACTGAGCAAAAAACAACGTAATTTTAACATTTTTTGCTTTTAATTTTTTTATAGCATCTAATAAAATATCAGCCTCGCAAGGACAATTCAAATTCAATACTTTCTTATTATCATATTCGCTCAAAGTTTCAAAATCAACTTTACCTGTTACAATTACAACTTCATCCTCACTAAATTCCTCTATAATTTTATCCACTTCTTTAATATCATAGTTAACTTTTATATATTTCTTTTCTTCATCTTTCAAAAAACCTTCAAGTTTAAGTGCGGATTGCACAACAGGCTCATAATTTTCATTTTTTATATCAAAAACCTTACTAAACGAAATTATCTTATTTGAAAATATTTCACCCCTATATAAACTATCTATTTTTTGAATAAAATTTTGAGTAATTAAAACAGACCCTGGAAAAACAGAAAAATCATATTCTGCATTATCTGTTCCATAATGCCCTTTTAGAAATTTATTATTTTTAAAATAAGGATAAAAATGTGCTAAAAATAAAGCCCCATTCGTATAAACATTAACATCATCTTCAAACAATCCTTCATTTTGCATATTTTGAATGGTAATCAAAATTTTTTGCAATTCATCGAGATCATCTCCTGAAACAAGTATACAATGACCCTTCGAAGGACTAACCTCAACTAAAGCATTTTCTTTATTTCCAAATGTTTTTTTATACACTTCAAAAAGTTTTTCATGAATTTTTAAAGCACAATTCGAAAATTCAATAATACGTCTTATAATTTTTTCATATCTAATTGAATAACCATTAGTTAACGCAAAAAATCTTATAATTTCATAATCAAAATTATCAAAATTTTGTTCAAATTTCTTTATTTTTACAACATCTATAGAAGCCAATCTGGCAAATATAGTAATTAATTCAAAAAGCCTAAATTTCTTTTTATCACAATTTTTTTGTCTTATAACTATATTATTTTGTGAAAATTCAATTAATTCATTTATTGAAATATTATCATTAATTTCGAACTTTGAATTTATAACTTCATAAGGAAGCTGATTATTCATACAATAAGTAACATAAGTATTTTTAACTTCCATCTTGTATGAATTTAACTTTTTAAAAAGTTCTATGTACTTTTTTTGATTATAACTTGTATTTATGAGAAAAATAGATAATACTTCAATCAAAAAAGCGACAGCAGCACTATTTGTTACTTTAAATTCATTTAATTTAACCAAATAAAAAGCAAGTTCTCTTGCTTCATTTAAAAGTAATTCATACAAAGAATTCACACTTGGATGAATAGAACAAACACCTGATAATTGGCAAGCGTTTTTTTCTGCAATATTTTTAAAAAATTCAAACATAATAAAAGAATATTTGATTTTTATAAAAAAGTAATTACCAAAAAGTTTAATTTTTAAAATACTGTATTTATAGGATAAATTTGAATTTTTTTATAACATGAAGCATAATGAAACTATACCAAGATTTACTATTATTAAAGGAGAGGATGTATTGTTTAAAAGTTACGGACAAAACTTTGACGAAGAACAATTTGTCTGCCAAACAAACGGTGTAATATCAGATTCTATTGTACAAAACTGGACAATTAGTGCGCTTGAATGTTACAAAATTAATTGCAACTGTGAAATTTGCCCTATAACAAAAGCAAAATATTCTTTCAAATGCCAAATGAAACACATAGTCGATATTTTACTTAAAACACGCGGGCTACCAAATGAGGCAGAAATAATGAACGTAAACAACGACATAGTTGCATAACATTATTATTATTTTGTTCTATTTAAAAACGATTTAAGCGCGTCTATTTTGTTTGCGGGGGTTGATAAATCGAGTGTTTCAAATTCGTCATAATCATTTGAAACAAAAGCACTTCCATAAAACTTCTTAACAAACAAAAGAACAACATAAATAATTGCAGAACAAAAAGCCACAGCCATCATTGTTTTTAAAAACAACATTATCACTCTTTTGCCTTCTTTTTTCGCATCGGGAACAACGGATTTTTTAACTTTTTCTGTATTTATAGGATCAATATCCAAATCTTTTACACTTACATCATTTTCTATAAGTTCCATCTGCGAACTTGAGCCGCTATCAACAACAGCAAATGCGCTATTTTCAATTACAAAAAAAGAAATAAAAAACAAATTACAAAACAAAAGGGCAAAAACAATGTATTTATGAACTTGTTTTAGCATTTTTAGTTCTCCTTGTCCTTTTTTTCGGTTTTTCTTCACTTTTAGCCTCAATATCGGATTCGGTTTCTTTTTTCTTCGTCTTTTTAGCTTTTCTTGAAAGTTTTTTATTATCAACTTTACTTTCAAGATTTTCAATTATTTCCTGCTCAACAGAACCATTATCCTCTTTTTCTTTTTTTATTTCCTCTACTATTTCCTCAAGTGCAACTTTTATCTCATTATCCCCTGAATCAACATTTTCACTTACAAAATTTCTTTCCTCTATTGCATCTTTTGCACCATCAATTACTACATCTCTAATCAAATCATCAATTAATTCATTTACTTCAACTTTAGTCAATTCGGACTTACCATCAACATTTTCAGGCAAATTTTGCGGTGAAAATTCTTTATTTTGACGATTTTTATTTTTATCTCTTCTTTGATTTTTATCAAATTTATAATTTTTTTGATTTTGATTTGGTGCAACTTCACTATTTGAACTAAAATTTGATCCAAAAGGACCTTTGATTTTATTCATTTTTGCTCGATTTTCACCAACCGAAGTCGGAGTTGCAAACTTCAATTCATCAATAATAAAACCTTGTCCTTGGCATTTATCGCATTTCTTAGTAAATATTTCAGACAAACTTTGACCTTGTCTGTGTCTTGTTAATTCAACAAGCCCTAAATCGGATAATTGACCTATTTGTGGTTTTGCTTTATCTTTTTCAAGAGCAAGTTCAAAATGTTCCAACAGTGCTAATTTATCCATTCTGCTTGCCATATCAATAAAATCAACAACAACCATACCGCCTATATTTCTCAACTTTAATTGACGTGCAATTTCATCCGCTGCTTGCATATTTGTCTTCAAAATAGTTTCAGCCTGATTTGATGAGCTTGTAAATTTACCAGAATTAACATCAACAACAGTCAGAGCTTCTGTTTGTTGAATAAACAAATATCCTCCCAATGGTAAATTAACCTTTGTATTTAAAGAATTAACTATTTCCTTGTTTACTCCTGTTGCAACGAGTAAAGGTTCATTTCCTTTATGCATTGTAACTTTTACTTGCATGTTCCAATGTTGCAATAATTGAGTTGTCCTATGCAGCGCAAAAGCTGTATCCACAATAATTTCATCCACATCAGAATCACATGCTTCCCTTATAACTCTATACAATAAATCCTGATCCCTATATAAAAGTGTAGGTGGAGTTGCGCTATCTGCAGCATTGACTATTGAATTCCACTTTTCGAGCAAAATCTCTAAATCCTCTTGTATTTCAGAATCAGTTTGTCCTTCAGCTTCAGTTCTTACTATAACACCAACTCCAACGGGCTTTAAAAGACTTACAATAGATTTTAACCTTGCCCTTTCTTTTTGAGATGTAATTTTTTTAGATACATTTACCCCTTTTTCATCAGGCAACAAAACCAAAAATCTCCCAGGCAAGGACAAAGACATCGTAACTCTGGGACCTTTGTGTCCTGTAGGTTCTTTTACAACCTGTACAATCAACTTTTGATTGGGTTTAACCTTTTCTTTTAAAGGTCCTTTTCCTACGATATCATCGGTATGAATAAAACCCATCCTATCATTCATTCCAACATCGACAAATGCAGCTTCTATAGAAGGGAGAATATTATCGACTCTTGATAAATAAACATCTCCCAGCAATACATCCCCTTTTGACACAAAAAACTCAGAAACCTTGCTATCTTCCATCAAAGCAGCAATATTATCTTTTTCAGAAATAATAATTTTTTTTGTCATACTTTAAATCCTTTAAGCTTATATAACTCTCATGTCAGCATCGAAAAAATTTATTCGCTTAATCCTAAAAGTAGAGATATCCTCAAACAATGCCTTCAAAAACTCATCTGCTCGAAACGAAGGCATCTCATCACATTGACCAGTTTTCAAAACAAAAACAAGCCTGTCATCCTTCACCTCTATAGATTTTAGGGAATTTCGATAATTTACAATTTTTTCTATACCTTTTTTAGTTTTCTTCCTGATTAATAATTCATCGGAAGACAAACACTTTT
>CALUWK010000024.1 GCA_944324475.1 Candidatus Gastranaerophilales bacterium | reverse complement strand
TTTACTGCTTACATATATATAAAGTATATAAAGATTATCTAATTTCAAAATTAATTTTTTTTGTTACAAAACTTAATAATTTATCTAAAATTTGAATTTTATAATCTAAAATTTAAATATGAAAAAAGTATGCATAGTTTTATTATTTTTATTTTATATAGTTATTCCAGCTTATAGCTCACACCTATATTCCGAAAAATACTATCAAAATGCCTGGTGTTCAAAATGGAACGGCAGGCAAGAAGTAAAATTAATAGATTCAACCAGAGTTGATTGTATTACAAAAAATTATGCTATAGAATTTGATTTTGCACCAAAATGGGCGGAAGCAATAGGTCAAAGCTTACATTATTCAAGAATGACCGGAAAAAAACCGGCTATTATATTGATTATCGAAAAAAACGAAGATTTTAAGTATTACCATAGAGTAAAACCTTTATGTGAAAAATATAATATAGCTCTTTGGTATATGAAGCCACCTGAGGGTCGAAGCATCAAAAAACAAACACCAATTATAAATGAAGATATTATAATTGCTCTTTTAAATTATTTAAAAGAAATAGTAAATGCAATAATGTAGCTATTTAAATATAATTTCCGCCATATTTTGCATTTTTTCCTAAAAGTTCTTCGATATATAAAAGTCGGTTATATTTAGCAGTTCTTTCCGCTCTTGAAAGAGAACCTGTTTTAATAAAACCTGCATTCATTCCAACTGCAAAATCGGCTATAAAGGTTGATTCGGTTTCACCGCTCCTATGGGATATGATTGTTTTATAGCAAGCTCGTTTTGCAATTTGTATTGTTTCAATTGTTTTAGAGATTGTACCGATTTGATTTGGTTTTATCAAAATGGAATTTGCAACTTTACTTTTTATGCCATGTGTTAAAAGTTTAGGATTTGTTGTAAAAAGATCATCTCCCACGAGCAGACTTTTTTTGCCTAAATCAGAGGTAAAGCTTTTCCAATATTCAAAATCATCAGCACTTAATCCATCCTCAATCGATATAATCGGAAACTCTCTTAATAAAGAGCTTAGATATTCAATCATTTCACAACTTGATAAAATTTTGTTTTCGCCTTTTAAATTATATTTTCCGTTTTCATATAATTCGCCTGCTGCAATATCTAAGGCAAGTTTGATTTCATCCGATGAATATCCCGCTTTATTTATCGCTTCGCATAGAATCTCCAATGCTTCTTTTGCGTTGTTTAATTGTGGAGCAAAACCACCCTCATCTCCTACGTTTGTGGATAAATTTTTCTTTTTTAGAATATTTTTTAAGTGATAAAATACTTCTAGTGACATTTTCATTGCTTCACTAAAGCTTTTTGCTCCAATGGGAACAATCATAAATTCTTGAAAATCAAGCAAATTGTCACTGTGAACCCCGCCATTTATTACATTTATAAATGGTACAGGTAGAATATTTGCATTAATTCCGCCTATATATTGGTATAATTCAATACACAAAAGCTTGCACGCACTGCAACAAGCTGCCATAGATACAGCCAGAGCAGCATTTGCACCTAAATTCGAAAAATTTTCGGTTTTATCCAATTTTTCTATTTTTTCATCAACTAAATCCTGATTTAAAGGAGATATTCCGATAAGCTCAGGGGCTATAATATTTTCAACATTTTTTACAGCTTTTAATACGCTTTTTGAAAATAAATAATCGGGATTATTATCTCTAAGTTCAACTGCCTCAGTTGCACCCACAGAAGCACCGGACGGAACTGACGCAAAGGCTTTAATACCGTTATTTAAAATAATTTCCGCCTCAACGGTTGGAATAGCTCTGGAATCTATTATTTGTCTTGCTTTTATATTTTCTATTAAAATTGCCATATATTTTTTATATGACAATTTTTAAAAAAAAGTAATGCTCAATGGTATAATGACTTATTTTCCTATTTCAAGAGCACTTATGGACATTGCTTTTGAAATTGTCATAACACCTAATGATGCTTCATAAGCACGTTGAGCTATTGTGGCATCGGCAATATCTACCATAGCGTTTGTATTTGACGTTCTTATATAACCGTTTTCATCAGCATCAGGATGACCGGGTTTATATATTTTAGCTCCTGGGGTAGGATCTTCAACAATACCATCAAAATTTACCCCACCCATATTGCCCGATAATGCTCCCATACCCATAGAAGACAATACTGTTGCAAAACTTTGGTCTTGATTGGATGAAATAATAGGAATTTTTCTTGTGTAATTCGGAGTATCGATATTTGCTATATTTTTAGCTGCAATTTCAACACGTTTACCATGGACTGAAAGTCCTTCACGACCTATTTGAAAAGCATTCATTAAACCCATAAGTTATCTCCAATCTAGCTATTTGCAGAAACATTGAGTGCGGTTTTTATTTCTGTTATAGTGCTTGATAAGTGTCTTACTGCAATATTATATAAAAGGTAATTTTCCTGCATTAAAGCTAATTCATCTTCTGTTGAAATATTTTCGGTTGAGGAAGAACTGCTTGAAATTGGTGCAGGTCCGTATTTTTGAATAATTTTATTTTCTAAGCGTGATGAAGTTCCGCTGTTTAAATATTGTGAAAAATCAACATCTTTTCTTCTGTATCCTTTTGTGTGCATATTTGCAATGTTGTCTGACAAAGCTTCTTGTCTTTGTGAAACAAGATTTAATATTTTTTGTGGATTATTTAATAATTGTGTCGGAACAAGTCCCATAATTTACCTCTATTCAGTTATATTAATTGCTTCTTGATACATTTGATCGACCGCCTTCATCAAAGAAGTTGACGCTATAATTGAAGCGTTTATTCTTGAGACCATATAAACTTCTGAAATAACATCCAAATTTGAACGTTCTATTCCGTATTGTTTTATATAGTCATGATCTTCAATAAGTTTCATTTCACCAGAATTTTCGGTTGCAATAAATTCGTTTGCCCCGACATCTTTCAATGCTTCTGGATTTTGAAATTGAACAACGGGGATAGTACCTACATATTCCGGTTCATCTATTACTCTTTTATATGAATAGACATCACCGTTTTCTCTTATTTCAATTTTTTCGGCACTTCCGTCTATTTTAATACCTGAGCCTACTAAATCTCCTGTTTTAGTAATCAAGTAACCGTCTTTGTTTGTTGTAAATGCTCCATCTCTTGTATATCTTATTTCACCGTTTAAAGTTGTAACAGGAATATAACCTGCACCCTGAAGTGCAATATCTAAAGGATTATTTGTTATTAAAAATTCTCCTGTTTTTGTATCTGTTCTTTCAATTCCATGAACTGAACCGTCTGCATCAATTATATTTTCAAAACGAACGGCTTTATAGCCGTTAGTATTTATATTTGCAAAATTTTGAGTAGCATAGGCAAGCCTATCAAATTCAACAGTCATATTGGTACTTGTTTTTCTTATTATGCCTTGTAAATTATATGCCATACTTTATCCTTTATACTTGTCCTAATCTCGAAATAGCAGATGACAGTTTGGAATTTTGCAATCTGAACATTTGCCTGTTTGCTTCAAAACTTCTTTTATAATTTGCCATTTCAATATATTCTTTTTCAAGTGAGACATTAGAAGATTCAATATAACCTTGCCTTACACAATTTGAAGAAATATTGGTGCCATCTGCAGAAACTATCCCGATAATTCCTGCAGGAATTAAGCCTCTTTTTTCTTTATCAAATACTCCAATTTTTCCATCAAGACCAATATTAATCAAATCAATGCTTTCAGGAACAACCGGCAATATTATCGGGCTTCCGCCAGCAGATAAAACCTTTTGGTTTGTCTGAGTTAAAAGCTCACCGTTTTTATTTATTTTAAATCTTCCATCACGAGTTAATTCCATACTTCCATCTTTATTTAAAACTTGGAAATAACCTTTTTCAGATAATGCTAAGTCCAAAGGTTGTTGAGTCATAACGAGCCTGCCCACTTGATCGTCAACACTATGTGAAAGCGCGTTTACTCCAATATATTCTGCAAAAGAAGAAATTACAGCTTCTTTTCTTTGGTATCCAACTTTGTCAAATCCAACTACATTTTCACCAAATATTCCCATAATATCCATGTCCATTTGCATAGCATTTATGGATTGAGCTATCCCATGAGCATCAAAATTTATACCTGCTGCAAGTTTCATTATTTTATCAGACTCCTTTTTTATAAGGCTACGGACTTATGAGTTCTTTCTTTAAGAAAAAAAAGAAAAATACATTATATGATTTAGGTTTAATGCTGTTTAATTTAAAGTCAAGTAATATTATTGAATTAAGTAAAAAAATAAAATATAATAGACCTATGGAAGATAGTAAAAAAGAAAAAATAGAACTAATTAAAAAATCCTTCGAGCTTAAACATTTAAAAAAGTACAAAGAGGCTATTGAAATGTTATATAAAGCTCTAGAATATGATGATTTAGCACAAGATAATGTTGAATTACTTTCTCAGATTGGAGATTTACATCTTCTTTTAAATAATTATGATCGAGCTTATGATGAATTTCAGCGTGCACTTGCAATTAATAAAAATCATACATACAGTCAAAAAAGATGTTTTGATATTTATTTTGAAACAGATCATTTAAATAAGGCATTAAAATTGGCACAAAAAATGTGCGAAGAAAATAAAACGCCGGAAAATTATTACAATTACTTAAAAACCTTAATAAAACTTGAAAAATACCAAGATGCTATTGAAATATTTAATTCACTTGATGAAGAAATTAAATTAGATATAGATATTTTATATTTAATTTCAACCATAAGCAGGGATAAAAAAGAACTAATTTTAAAAAAGATAATTGAGCTGGATGAAACTAATTTAAAAGCAAATTTGGATTTAGCAACTATTGAGTTTGAAAGGAAAAATTTTAATAAAGTTATAGAATATGCAACAAACATAATAGAAGATAATGCCTTGGCATCATATTACTTAGCAATGGCAGAATCACATAATCATAATTACATTAAAGCAATAGATTTTTTTTCAAAAGCAATAAAACTTGATTGTGATGAGCATGATTTTTATTTTGATTTAGCAAAGACATATGTTGATATTTCTTGGCTGGATATGGCTTTAAGCATTCTTAAAAAATCAATTAATTTTTCTTTAATTAAAAATAAATTTGAAAATATAGATGAAAAATATTTTTTAAATGGTTGGATTTTAATTAAAAAAAATGAATTTTCAAAAGCAATTCTAAATTTAAATTCTATAAAAGAAGATTCACCATTATATCCGAAAGCGCAAATTTTAATTCAAGTAATTAATTTAAAGACAATGAATCTTGCAAAAGCAAAAAGTGTGCTTGAGGAATATTTACAAAAAGAAAAAGATAATTTAATTTTACTAGATACTTTAGCAATGGTATATAAAGAACTCAAACTATATAAGAAAGCAATAGAAATATACCAAAAGGCATTAAAATTATGTCCTGAATCAGTATATTATAATCTTGAAATTATTGATCTGTTAATTGATGATAAAAATTACGATAAAGCATTATCAAGAATAAATGAATTTACAAAAAAATATCAAAATTGTACAAATATATTTAATTCTCTTGCCCGCATATATTACAGGCTAGGTGATTTAAATAAAACACTTGAAGCTTTAAATCATTACATAGAACTTGATAAAAATACAGCCGAAACCTATTATTTTAAAGGACTTGTTTTAAATGATTTATCAAGGTTTGAAGAAGCAAAAAATTCAATATATCAAGCAATTAAATTGAATCCAAATATAGCAAAATATTATTCGCAAATGGCAAGAAGTTATCAGGGGCTCGAAGAATATGAAAATGCTCTTTTATATACAAAAGAAGCTATTGAGCTTGATCAAAACGAAATTAACTACAAAAAGCAAGCTTATGAAATTGCCTTAAAAATCGGAAATGACTATCAAATTAAAGTATATAAAAATCAATTAAAAAGAAGTGAAGAAATACTTAAATTAAAAAGATAAAACACGGAGAAGGAGGGATTCGAACCCTCGGTAGAGTCACCCCCACAACGACTTTCGAGGTCGTCACCTTCAACCACTCGGACACTTCTCCGCAAAAAAACGGAGAAAGAGGGATTCGAACCCTCGAGGCAGATTACTCCACCTAACACCTTAGCAGGGTGCCGCCTTCAGCCACTCGGCCATTTCTCCATTTCATTATTATTTTATCATAAAAGGTTAATTTTTAGCAAGAAAACAATACTCAATTTAATTAATACTATATTTGTAGTAACTAAATCCCTTGTGTACCAAGTGTTTTAGACCAAGAGGTATTCAAAAAGTTGCAAAATATCATTTTTTGTGCTATATTGTTATCAAAACTTAGGGTGTGTTGCTCAGACTATAGTGAGGATGAGTTTTTTACCCGGTTAATAAGAAAAATGAGGATAACTATTTATGACGAAAAAGCTAGTAAAAACTTTGTTAGTTGCTTTCTGCTTCGTGCTTATTGCTTCTAACACAGCGAATGCTTCTCAATCGCCAGAAAGTGCAAAAAAATTGATTGTTCAAACTGCTCAAAAATTGGGGGTTGACCCTTATATTGCACTTAGCATCGCAAAAATTGAATCAAATTTTAATACAAGTGTAAAAAGTCCAAGAGGTGCTATAGGACTATTCCAACTTACTCCTTCAACAGCAAAAAAATTAGGCGTAAATCCTTATATTGTAAGTGAAAATATTGAAGGCGGACTAAAATATTATCAAATGTTATATAAAAAATATGGTTCAATGGAACTGGCCTTGGCCGCATATAATGCAGGTCCGGGAAATGTTGCAAAATATAATGGTGTGCCACCATTTAGTGCAACAAAAAACTTTATTAAAAATATTAAACGTGAATATAACACATTTAAAACAGATGAATCAACTCAGACCATTGTATCTGATATGATTTAATTTTATATTTCGAACAATCAATTACTTTAAACTTTAAAAGCCTGTAATTACAGGCTTTTAAAGTAACATTATTTTATAAAAACTTTGTGAAAAATCTTTTTACCTTTTTTAATTTTTATACCATTTTTTAAATCGTCACGAAATAACTTATGATCAAATGATAAAATTTTTTCATTATTTACACTTATTCCACCTTGTAAAATTAAACGCTTAGCTTCTCCTTTGCTTTGGCATAAACCACAATCTACAAGCACATCCGTTAATAAAATATTTTCGTCTTCAAAAACAAGTTCCGTTGTGGGCATATTTGAATCATCTGTTCCACATTCAAATAAAGCTTTTGCAGAATTTTGAGCAATCTTTGCTTCATTTTCACCATGAACAAGTTTTGTTAATTCAAATGCCAGTATTTCTTTTGCTTTATTTAGTTGCTCACCATGCCAGTTTTCCATTTCTTTTATTTCATCCAAAGGAATAAAAGTCAACATTCTGATACATTTTATAACATCTGCATCTTCAACATTTCTCCAATATTGATAAAAATCATAAACCGGAGTTTTATTTTTATCTAACCATACTGCACCCGTGGCGGTTTTACCCATTTTTTTACCTTGAGAATTCAAAAGTAAAGTTATTGTCATTGAATGGGCATCACGACCTGTTTTTTTTCTAATTAAATCAGACCCTGCCAGCATATTTGACCATTGATCATCTCCGCCAAATTGTAAATTACAATCGTAATGACTATTAAGATAATAAAAATCATAAGCCTGCATTATCATATAGTTAAATTCAAGAAAACTTAATCCTTTTTCCATTCTTTGTTTATAACATTCAGCTCTTAGCATATTATTTACCGAAAAACAAGAACCGACTTCTCTTAAAAGTTCAATATAATTAAGTTTTAAAAGCCAATCCGCATTATTTAACATAATAGCTTTGTCATCACCAAATTCAATAAACCTTTCCATTTGTTTTTTAAAACAAGCACAATTATGGTCAATTATTTCTTTAGTCATCATGATACGCATATCCGTTCTTCCTGAAGGATCACCGACATGACCTGTTCCGCCACCAATTAGAACTATTGGTTTATTACCAGCCATTTGAAGTCTTTTCATAAGACATAATGCCATAAAGTGACCCACATGAAGTGAATCGGCAGTCGGATCAAAGCCGATGTAGAATTTAGCTCCGCCAGAATTTATTAGATTTTTAATTTCATTTTCATTTGTAGTTTGTGCAATTAATTGTCTTTCTTTTAATTCTTCAAATATTTTCATTTTTACTTCCTAAAATTAATTCATTTGTTTTTTTAAATTCGCTTTTACGTCTGCAAAAGGGCCATTATTTGGGGCTTTTAAATTATTAATATAATTTTTTCCGTATACAAACGGAAACTTTAATAGCCAAGAAGATTTTATTAAAATTGAAGCAGTATCTGCTCCGTGCGCCAATATTAATTCATCTATTGTCTGTTCATAAGCAGGAGAAATTGATGAAAAAAGTTTTACAAGATAATCACTAAAACTAACAACGCCATATCCGGCAGTCACTATTGGATTTTCTATTATTTGGGTAATTTTAAATTGTTTAGACGCATCATCTGCAGCTAAAATTTCTTTTGGAATTTCAATAACTTCCCTGTCAGGTTGAGATATTTCATACCAAACATTGTCATATTGAATTTTCATAACATTAGGCTTGGGCATATAAATATCATCTGCAATAGGAGCAAGTAAAATATCCCCTTCGAAATTTATTAGACCGTATTTATAGTTCTTACACACAAGAAACATTTTACCGTATAAAATGTCTATTGATGAATATTCCCTATCTATTATAACATCTCCATTATCATCAACTATCATATATTTTCCGCCAAGTCCTAATTTAGCATATTTGCCCACGTATCTTTGTGCAGATGTATATTTGGGCTCTATTAAAATTTCACCTGAATTATCAATAATTCCATACTTATTTTTATACATAAATAACCAAGACTTATCTGCTAATCTGATTAATTTTGAATAAATCGCCTCTGTAATTTTATTTTCACCTTGAATAAGTCCAAATTTATTGTCTACAGTATATGTATTAACAATTTCTTGCAATGCAAAAACATTTTGAATACAAAAAAACATATATATAAAAATTAAAAATAGTTTTTTCATAAAAATATCATACCACAAATTTATGTTATAATTTTTTTATCATGATGAGTAAAAAAACAATAGTTTTAACTGTTATACTATCTTTATTAGCCTTTTTTGTTCTAACAATTTTTGGATATATTGCTGTATTACCGAAAATTGTTCAATCAAAAATCTTTAAAAATACCATAAATAAGATAGTTTATGACACTACAAAAACAAATTTAAACTATGATTCAATAGAATTAAAAACTTATATAAAACCTAAAATTGATATAAAAATAAATGAACTTTCACTAAAAAGTAAAGAAAGTAAACTTATAGAGCTTAGAGATTTTGAAACATCAGTTTCTTTTAATGATATTTTTTCAAAAAAAATTAAATTAAATAAACTCATTGCAAAAACTCTTATTATAAAAGCAGATAAATTACTTGAAACATTTAAAATAGAATCCCAAGAACAAAAAGAAAAACAAGAATTTAACTGGAAAATTGATATTTATAATTCAAAAATTAAATTAGATGAACTTGAACTATCTTACATACAAAATGGTACAACATTAGATTTATACTCCAGAGACATTGCACTTATACAAAATGGTAATCAAAAGAATCTTGAATTTAATTTTGAATCCGTTATTTCAAAAGGTTCAAAAATATACGCAAACATAGCTTCGTCTTCTATAAATGAAATAAGTATATGTAATGATAAAATATCAATTCAAAATTTAATAGTTTTAATTAATGATTCAAGATTAATATTATCATCAAGCATCACGCAAAAAGATATACTGTTAAATGCTAAATCAGATAAATTTACTTTAAATGATATTTTTAATTTAATCAATTCAAATCTTATAATACCAAACGGCGAAAGTATACTCCAGCCCCTTAAAAATCCAAGTGGAAAAGTTAGTTTTGATATAAATTCAAATAACAATGAATTATCAGGATATATAAATATAAATGACACAAAAGCTTGCATAAAAGATGTTTCTTTAATTCCTGTTAATATATCAAAGGGTAAAATCATTATTTCAAAAGATAAAATAAATTTTTCAAATTTAGCAGGTTATTATGGAAAAAACAAAAACAACGGCATTAAAATATATGGAGACATTAAAGATTACTATAAAACTTTTGATTCTAATATTACAATAGATACAGTCATTACAAACGAATTTTTTAAAGATTATCTTGCAAAGTTAATAAATAATACAACTTTATACACTTCAAAACCTTTTGGAACAAGAATAATTTATAAATCTAAAAATAATATAATGGATATAACTTGGCTTGCTAAAATTCCAAAAGGAGTCAATTTTGGAATAAAAGAAACAAAATCTGCTCTAAGTGACTATGATAGAGCAGTAAAAGGCGATTTTCATATCGAAGGTGATTTGCTGGATATTAAAAATATAAATTATTACATAGCTTCAGATATAAAAAGAGGAGTTAAAATCAAACCCATTCTTATACTAGATGCTAAAATGAATTTAAAAGGCGAACTTAAAAATGCAGGGTTCAGTTTTGGCAGAGAAATGCCTTGTGAATTTTTGAATATTTTTGCAGGTCAAAAATTATTTAAAAAAGGTACCGTTAAAGGAAATTTACACGTTGATTTTAAAAATAACATACCTGTACTTAATGCAAATATGGAAATTAATAAAACAATTATCCCAACTCAAAGATTGTTTATTAAAAACGCAACCTTAAAAACAGACTCTAATTTAATTAATATAAATGCAGAAGGTAGGTTCAAAAGAGCAAAATATATTTTTAGCGGAAAAATAAAAAATGAACTACAGCCACCATTCGTTATTAAAAATCTGGCATTAGACATTGATAATATTGACATTGAGCGTTTTATGAGCGCTATTAATAATCAAAATAACAATTCATCAATTAATGTTGAAAAAATTGAAGATGAAAATGATATTGCAAACGATAACGATAATTATATGTTCGACACCAGTTTAATTAGAATTGAAGATGGCAATTTTGTTTTACATAAAGGTAACTATAAAGATTTAACCTTTGGCAATATTAAAGCAAAGTTAACCTTAGATGAAAATGGCGTTTTAAAAGTTATTTCAAACAGATTTGATATAGCAGAAGGAAATTCGTCATTATTTGCAAAATGTGATTTAAAAAATATAAAATATTATGTAAAACTTGGAGTTAAAGCTATTGATTCAAATTTAATGGCGAAAGTTTTATTCAATCTCGGTAAAGAAATAACCGGTCATGCTTCAGGTTTAATAGAACTATATAGTGATAAAAGTTTAAAATTAAACGGTAATATAAGATTTGTAATACTCGATGGAACAATAAGCAAGATAGGTTTAGTTGAATATGTATTAAAAATTGCTTCAGTGTTTAGAAATCCAGTTGCCATGATGAGTCCGGGAGCAATAATGGATATAGTGAGTATTCCTGAAGGTAATTTTGATAAAATTACAGGAGAACTTGCGATTAGAGATAATGTAGTTAATAAAATAAATATAAAATCATGTTCTCCCACTTTAAGCGCTCTTATAAAAGGCAGATTTGATATGGAAAAACATGATACATCTCTCAGAATATATACAAGATTTTCATCAGACAAAAAAACAATGTTTGGTTTTTTAAGAAATATATCCTTAAGCGCTCTTGCAAATAAAGTTCAAATGAACACAAGAAATGATGCCAATTATTACCAATCGGAACTTATTGAATTACCAGAAATAAATGTACCCAATGAAAAAACTCAGGTATTTTTAACACAAGTTGAAGGAGATGTTGAGCATAACAATTTTCTTTCAAGCTTGAAAAAAATTAAATAGAAAAGTCATTGTCTATTTTAAAAATTATTTTTATAATAAAATGCGATAAAATTAATATAGTCGGAGAAATGTAACTTTTTGAAACAACTTTAAAATTTTGAATTTGGTTATTCTTATCAGATATAGTATTTTTTAATTTAAATTCTAGTGAAAAATTAATATTAGAACTTTTTGAAAATTCATTAAGAATTTTTTTAAATTTTTCTTTTGGAAAAACATTACTTACATAAAAACAAATAAAAATATCTTCGTTAAGAGCACTCAGAGTACATAAAATATTTGAAAGATTTATTGTTTCAAACATAATTGAAAGATCTTGAGATTTTATTTTTTCTTTTTCATCATTTTCATCAATATCATATTCAACCTGCCTATCAAAAATTTGTCCGTTTACAGGGATATACAAAAGCAAAAATTCTTTTAACATATTTGAATTAGTTAAGCTTTGCGTTTGAATAAAAGTTAAAATTGAAAGTATTTCTTTTAACTGCGCATTTTCTTCCAAGCCCAATTTTAAAGATATTGAAATAGTTTGCAGAATTTTATCTATTGCAGTTTTAGATTTTTCATTTAAAAATTCGGATAGCGCTTTTGTATCTATAAGGTTTTCAACCAAAATTTTTAAAATTTTATTATCTTCATTTTTTGAATTTAAACTTTCAATGAATTTATCTATTGAATTTGGAATAGAAAGTAAACTTTGCAAATATTTAATTAAGATTTCATTATCCATTTTTGCTAACTGAAAATCATAAATCAAAGTAGGATTTATTGGTTCAAAAGTTTTATTCAAGGGTAAGTTATATGAATTTAAATTATTACTTGCATTAAAATTATCATTAAAATCTTGAACATTTTTATTGTTTTGAATGTTATTTAAATTTGTTTTAATAAAATTTATATTATTTATCGGATTGAAATTAGTCATAAAAAGTCCCACTTGATTGTTTTTTAATTAACTTAATAAAACTACACAAATTGTAAACTTTTTTAAATACCTTAAAATCCACTAACTGTACGATGAATGAATCATACTAAATGTGTAAAATGCAATTAGAAATGATTAATTTGCCTTAAGTGTAATATTTAGTTAGAATATTATTATAAACATAGTTAATGTTATTTATAATTTGTTTAATGGTTTATTTATTAAAATTTTTTAATGGGGAAATGGGGGTTTTGATAACCTCCCTTTTTTTAACTTTGATATTTTTCAATATATTCTTTTATATTAAATTTACTTTTTGCGCCATTTGAAGTCATTAATCTGATTTTTCCAAAAATAAATCTATCTTTAAAGGGTCTATCCCCTAAACCTGCAATAGCCCAAAGAATCGAAGTATAGCCATTTGTTGATGGCGCATCAAAAGCATATTCATCATTTAAAAAAATGCTATATTAATATAAACTTTTCTTCTAAATGTCATGGCGCTATATTCTTGTTTTTTTGAAATAAAACGTGCAGGAATAATATTATGTCCGTCTATTTCAATAACTCTATATGCAAGTTTTTCATAATTATCATTTTTAAGAGGATTAAAATCAACAATTAACAATGAAATTTCTAAATTTTTAAAATCTTTAAATTCGAAAAATGGAATCTTTTTTCTCTTAAAAGTATTTTTTAATTCTAAAAAATTTTTATTAAAAAAATTTTTTTTATTATTTTGATTTATTTTTGGGTAAATATAGTAAACCTGAAATGCTAAATTAAGTTCTTTTGCTTTATTTATCATATAATTAATTGCAAAATTATTGTAGTATCTAAATTCTCTGGACATTAAATAAACAATATTTCCAAATTTTTTAACAGATTTATTATTTATAACTGATATTCTTTCAGATAAAGGTATATCTTCAAATATAAAAGAAGAATTTATATAGTTTAATAAATTATTTTTTTTAAAATTCATAATCAATCTTAATTATAAGATTAAACTAAATTTAAAAAATAACATTAAACAAAAGAATAGTTTATAGTTTTGAAATATTTTTTAAAAAGTCTTTATTTAATAAATTAAATTTTTTAAAAAGTTTAATAATTTGATAATTTTTTAAATGTTTTGATTTGCAATTAGTAAGACATTCAATCAAAAAGATAACTTTATCTTTTTTAACTTTGTAATTTTTATTTTTAAATTTAAATTCAAAATACCTATTCATTTTAATTATTTTACATTCTGACAAAATTAATCTAACATAAATTAAAATCAATATACGTTATACTACAGTTTAACAAATTTAAAACAAATAACTGTTATCTTGTATCATATAGAAATAAAAGTTCGCTAAATAACGTCATGCTTTTACTATATTAATTCAAATCTTAATTCAAATTATAAAGATTATACAACAAAAACAAGATAAGCAATAAACCTGCTTATCTTGTTTAACATTTTAAAATCGAATTTTTAAAATTTACTATTCTGCTTTTGCAGCTTCAGGAGCTTTTTCAGCTACTTTATTTTTATTTTTTGAAAAAGAATTTTTAATACTTTCAAATTTAGTTTTAATTGCATTTCCAATAGCTTTAAAACCTTCACCTAAAGTTTTAAAAACATTAAACTTTTCATTTGCTTTCTTTGCCTTTACAAAAGCATCAGATTTTCTGCCCAAAACTGCAGCAGTAGCAACTAGTGCAACACCAACAGCCCCTGTTGTAATTATTGCAGCCTTTTTTTTATTTGATAATTGACTAAAGCCTTGAATAGCTGGAATGCCCATATACACCTTACTTTCTATATACTTTATGTACTACCTACACAACAACTCTAAAAATTTTTTTTTGTTATTTTTAAAATAATATTTACAAATATTTACATGTATATGATATAAAAATTAAAATTTTTTTTCAAGAGGTAAAAAGTATAATTTATAAAATATTTAACAATTATTTTTTTAATGTTAAAATTGCCGAGTAAAGGAGCAAAAAATGGACGATTTGTTGTATCCAAAAGCAATTATAAAAAAAATAAATTTTATTAAAAATTTAGCACTAAAAAATAATTATGAAAAAATTATCGAACCTCTTGATGAAATATTGGCTTTTTTTAATGATATTTATGATCCTGTTTTTAAAAGTGATTTAGTAGAATTTAATATACACAATTACAAATTAGAAATTTTAGCTTACTATCTTTCTCGCTTTGATCACTATGATATTTTTCCAAGTTTAAATCAAAATGAAGCATTTGAAAAAATATCAAAATTGGTTAATGTACAAAAATCTACTTTAAGAATATTAAGAGATAGATATGATTCAAAAACGACAAAAATAAAAAAGAAGGAGAGTCCTTACCTTAAAATTAGAAAGGGCATTAATTTTCCACTTTCAAAAAAAGAAGAAGAAATTTTTAATTATTACAAAAACAAAAAAAGAGTAGAAATTTTAAAAGACATTATTCAAATATTCAAAAAAAACAGTGTATAAAAACAAACTTTCAAAGATGTCTTTGAAAGTTTGTTTTATCATAGGCTATTTTTTTACAGAGTGAGATCTTAAATATTCAATTTCTTTATCGCCCGAAACGTTAACCCTTCCGTCTGAATATATGTTAATTGAAAAAATGTCTTGATCATCTCCTTCATCTTTATTTGGTGCGCCTTCCTTGCCATTTACGTCTACTTTAATAATCTTTTTAGTAGAAAAATCGCTCACACCAACAGGCATTGTCCAAAAAATTCCATCTGTTGTTTCAAAAGTACAATCTCCGCCATCAAAGGCAGGTTCACCCAAAATATTTAACTTATTAGTGAATAATTTACAAAGCTTTTGATCACCTTCAGCGGTATCTGAAGTTCCAGGAATTTCAACTTCGTCAGTATTTAAAAAACCTATCCTTTCAGGATCATAGGGGTATAGAGTTTCATCATTAACCAATTCTGCAATAGTCCTTTCGGTCACAGAATAGGCCTTTTTAAACATTGCTTTATTTTTATCAGGTGCCGATTTTGTTAGCGTTCCCAACAACAGTATAGCAACAACCCCAATTATTGATAAAACTATTAATGTTTCTGCCAATGTAAAAGCTTTTATATTTTTCATTTTAATTCCTTTTTTACCATGTAATAATTACAGCGCCATCTCCACCTTTAAAATTGATGTTTGCAGGTTTCAAATATTTATTTTTATATTTATCACTTGTAACAGAAGATGGATTAGTCTCTTCAGGCGTACCTGTTGAACTTTGCGGGCTAGCTTTTTTATATACTATTCTTTCAGAAACTTTGCTATCAAAACTTGAAGCAGCAGAAGCATTTATAGCAAATCTTGAACCAAAAACTTCGATTTCATTTTCAGTTGTGCCAGCGCCCTGTGCGCCTCTTCCAAGCCCAATTCCTATGATTTTGCTGTTCCCTGCAAAAGACTTAATTGTATCAAATAAACTATATCTAACATTTGTTGCAGAGACTTCTCTTGAGTTTCTCACAGTGCCATCACAACAAACAACATTTTCATTATCAGAACAAGCTTTATTTCTATCATTTGCATAACACAAATCATAATTATCTGTTTTCAGTTTTCCTCTGCCGCCTTGCCCACCTTTTGCGACAAGAACTTTTTTTGCAGTTGAGCTATCTTTTCCCATTTTTACGATTGTATCAGTTCCATCTGGTCCTTTTTTGCCATTTTGCCAAGTATCATTTGACCAAACACCGCCTTTACCTAATTTTATGAATAAAGAACCATCAATTTTTGATAATTTAGTAGTAGAATATTCACCAGCACTTCCTGCTTCACCATATCCTAAATAATTTGATGAATATGGAATTGTCCAGGTGTATATATGGTTATATAAGCCAGTAGAAGAACCTATGCCATAACCGCCACTGCCAAATGAATTGGTTGGTGGAGCTCCCTCACCTTTATATACGCCACTAGCTATGTTGCCAAACTCTGTTTGACCTGTTTTTCCATTTTTTCCGCAATAATAGCTGCCGCCTGGTACAGTTTTTCTTAAAAAAATACTGTCAATTACGTATTTCATTGCAGTTGTTGATGTAAGATAATCATACTTATCACACCAAGTACTTGTTATGCCATCATATTGAGCCTTGCAAAACGCTACTTCCCGGGCTAGTTCTCCTGAATTATTTTGTTCATAACCAGTTTCAGTATTTGTTAAAATACTTTGAACGCAAGCAACTCCACCTGTTCCACCAACAGAAATAGCTTCTGAGCCATCAACATTGACACTACAAGTTTTTCCTGATTCACCGTTTATATTTGAAACAGTAATAGTATCGATACCTGAAGATTTGGTATGAGTTTTATTTGAACCAGATGCTCCAGAAAAACCAGCGCCTAAACAAGTAGTTGAAACATTTACAGGTCCATTTACCGTGCGAGAAAGCCATACACATTTTGGAGCAGCACCACCCGAGCCACCAAGAAATTTATGTGTAAAATAATCTGAAGTTCTTGTTCTTGCAGAACTACTTGGACATACATTTTCTGATGCATTTTTATAACCATCAGAATAACAAGCTCCTGATGTTGAATAAGTAGTAGAAGGACAAGTATAGTATGAGTTTTCTATGCATTCACAATAACATTCATAACGATATTCAGTACTTTTAGTTACAGGCTTATTAACAGTTACGCATTCATTTGTGTCATAACCGTATTTTGCTAATAAATCTGGATTACAAATTTCTTTTTTTTCATTAACAGTATATGTGCAAGTTTCATAATAACAGCGAGTTTTAAAATCTGTAAAATGTCTTCTTAAAAGAGCATCATCACCTGATGAATCATTCGTCTTAACTATTAAATCACCAGCATCTCCCCCTTTTCCGCCACAAGCTACAGCGCCTGCTTTAAAACCGCCATTAGTTACATATTGCCAATCAAACCATTTAGGCATATCATGGATTTCTGCAGTTTGAGTTTGAGCACCCAAAACTTTAGTATAATCAAGTAATTCATGCGGTAAAATCATTCCTGATCTTACATCAAATTTAACTGTTATAGTACCATTTGATGCATTTAATAGGATATATGTAGAGCTATTACTTAATTCGGAAGGATTATTTGCTTGTCCGATATTAGATTTATATGTAACTTTAACGATATCATTATCGCTTAAAGAAGCAAGGCTGCTTAGCCCTTTTTTCTTAGCTACCTGTCTAAATCTGTTTGCCAGTTGTTTTTTCATAATTGCTATTTGATTTGAATCAGCTGTTTTTGGATTAACATTCGCATCTAATGCCGATTCATCAGGGCCACCACCGGCTCCACCGCCACCAACAGCATGCAAAACAACATTTACAGCTGTCTCTGAAGGCGTAAATTGCCCAATATAATTTCCGTTATCATCTTTTTTTATTGGTCTGTCAACAATTTCCTTTGAACCGCTTATTACTTTTTCCCAAGGTATAGCTACGACATCTCCATCAAAATTATTTGATGAAGCACCTATATACCATAATGAATTATTGGTTTCAGGATTATTTTTATGGTACTTTTCGGTTAAATTCCCTTCAATAATTCTGTTTTTAGTTCTATCGAGCTTTTTTTCACCTGAATCAGGAATAAAAGTTAAAGTTCCATCTTCTTTTTTTATACTACCTTCAATGTAAGATAGTTGAGGAATATCAAAGATATATCTGCTATCTTGTTTAACAATTTCTTCTTTTCCATTTATTTTAATTTTAACTCTTGTGACATTTCCATCTTCATCTTTTATTGGAGTTGCATCTGTAATTTCTTCATATAATGTAGATTTATTATTGCCAACCACAGATGGTTGAGAACCAACTATATCAGTGTATTCCTTATCATTTTTTTTCTGATAAACAATTATATCTCCTTTTTGAGAAGCATCAAATATTTTTTCATATCCATTATCATTATTTTCTTTTGAGCGATTGGGACCAAAAATCAGAATTTCTTTCGAATATATTTCATATCTTCCATGGCTACCTCCACCAAGAGTTGCGCCGATATCTGAATTATTAATTATTTTTCTTGTAATTATAGGGGTTATAGAAGCAACAGCTATAGCTAAAACTGTTATCATAATTAACGCTTCAACTAATGAAAAGGCATTTTTTTTCTTTTTAAAAACATTTTTTACCATAATATTAATACAGCTCCATTCTTATTCGGTGCACCAGGTTTCAGATCTGAAAGCAATTTAGTTAAATCACTTTTTCTTTGAACTGAGATCATATCAATAATTTCACTCATCTTGGATATGTTTTGACCATTTGAATAATAAGATGAGTCATTGAATTTAAAATTTAATTTAACATTTCCATAGTAAAAATAATTATTATTCGCATTTGCAAAAGAATTAATTAAAGCTTCAGAAGCATTATTTCCTATAAACAGTTGAGAAGAAGAATATGTTAAATCGTTAAATTCAATTAAATTATCTCTACTTACATATCCATATTCATCTTGAGCATCGCAACCGTTGATGCGTATTCTATAATCTTTATACCCACTTGTTGCATTATTATCACCTAATACTTCAACAATTTCACAACTTTCTTGGTATTGCCCCGAAATATTTGAACAAGGTTGTCCTGCAGTCAATAATCTGCAAGATTTAGGAATAATATTCAATGGAATAATTTGACTATTAAAATATTCACCGCCCATTGCTCTAACTTCTTCAAGTCCTGTATCAGAACTTTTAATTAATGTAATAGGATCACCGCCAATTCTTCCAAGTGAAATATCCAAGTCAGAAGCAATCCCAGAAGCATATTTAGTAATTGTTTGTCCTTGTACATTATTGCTTCCTGCTCCGCTTGCAATTATATAGTACATAGCAGGTCTTTGATCTAAGTGAAACTTACAATTTGTAACTGCTTGTGCCGGTCTTCTTGCGGTTCTTTCATCCATATATTGCTCTTTTAGTTGGCCATTTTCTGTCCAGCAAGCATATTGACCTCTTAAAGTAGTGCTTTCAACTTTAGGGTTTACTTTTGTAAGAACAGGAACCAATGTTGTAGTCACAATCATAATTATAATCATTGACATAACTGCTTCAACAAGGGTAAAGGCTTTTTTAAAATTTATTACCATCTTATAATCACCTCACCCATTGTGCCCGCTTGGTTTGAATCTCCTCCTCTGCCACAAATATTTTCACTATACGCAGAAACTTCTCCTGAAGTATTATAAATACCATCAACTTCTTCAGCATTTTCGTTTGTTGATATACCACCTCTTGCAAAATCAAGAACTTCTATATCAGAACCATTGACTCTATATAGTGTTGTTTGACCGCCATTTTGACCGGCTTGACCGCCTTCTCCAAGTTTGATTTTATACACAACTCCATCACTAACAGGTAATGAAGGATAATAAACAACCTTGCTTTCACCCGAAGCACCGCCTCTTTTTTGGCTACCAATTCCACCTCCGGCGCCTCCCCCTACAATTTGCACAGTATAAAACTCTTGGCTATACTGATTTTTAGGTTCAAATGTACACTCACCAT
This sequence comes from Candidatus Gastranaerophilales bacterium, assembly GCA_944324475.1. GTDB lineage: Bacteria > Cyanobacteriota > Vampirovibrionia > Gastranaerophilales > Gastranaerophilaceae > RUG14156. The sequence continues at coordinate 3,708 of CALUWK010000024.1, read as the reverse complement.
TAACACTATCCACACAAGAACAAACAAAACTACCACCTTTTTTAGCTGGTTCTTTTGTTGTGGTTGCTTTTTTGAATAAAATTGGAAATGCTGCAGCAATAACAATAAACATTACAACAATGCTAATTACAAACTCAATAATTGTAAATCCGCTTCTTCGCAATTCCAATATACCTCTTTACTTGGATTATAATAGTAATCGACATTTTTGTAAAATTCTTTAATAAAATTTCAAAAAATTAATGTATTTTAAATATCAAATTGATATGATATTATGTTAAATATATTTTCGGAGTTTGAAATGAATTTCAAAAAAGGATTCAGTCTGATTGAAATAATCGTTGTTTTTACCATAATAGGAATCATTATGGTAATTGAATTATTAATTTTACAAGCAAGGATTAATCAATATGGGGCCCCTTATTATAATGTATATTCTGCGCTTAAAAAAGCTTCTTATAATGTTCTTGCAGATATGTACTGCCCAAATGAAAATAGCGATGATCCAGACTGTGTTGCAGGACCAAGGCCTTTTCCTGAAAATTCTTATGATTTGTGCAGAAGATTAGCGGAATTTATAAATGTACCAAAAGGTGCAAGTTGCGGCACAGATAAAAATGATAGCTCAAAAGATATAAATGATGATGCATCAAATATAAATGATGACACATTAAGATTTATAGCTTCAAATTCTTTTCGCTTTTATATTTCATCTCTTAAGACTTACAAATTTAATTCAGGTGAAGAATTAAAATATTTTATAGTTTATGTTGATATAAACGGTAAAGATGCACCAAATCGAGTAGATAAAAAGCCATCTGACAAATTATTACCAGATATTGTGCCTTTTGCAATAACCACAAGAGGAGAGACCATACCAATGGGATATCCTATTTATTCAAATACTTATTTAACAGCAAAAATAAGATATCCGGCTGCAGAAATAAACGGTATAATTGTTGATAACAGGTTTTCTAAATCTATGAGCTTTTATGAAGCTATAAAAGGAGCCTGGGGTGATACAATTAGCCCAGATATAACGTATAGTATACCTTTTAGTGATGAAATGCCAAATAGCAGCAAAGCAAAATCATTTTTCTTAGGAGAAATTCCAACAAATGTTGAATTTAAATCTCAAGAAGGCTGTAAAGGTGGAGAATATACTTGTAATGTTGTAATAGACAGTTTTCAAGGAAAAAGATTTTAGTTTAATTTATTCTTAAAATATGAAATGGTTTTATCTAGACCATCATTTAAAGATATTTTCGGTTGCCAATTTAAATTCTTCATTGCAACAGTTATATCAGGTCTTCTTTTGTGAGGATCGTCTTTTGGTAATGGTTTATAGATTATATTTAATTTATTGTTAATTTTATTTTTTATAATTTTAGCTATTTCATTTATTGTATATTCGGTTGGATTTCCTATATTAATCGGACCTGAAAAATTTTTTTTAGAATTCATCATTTTGATTAAACCATCAATTAAATCATCTATATAACAAAATGAACGCGTTTGATTTCCATCACCATACACCGTAAGATTCTTAGCGTTTATAGCTTGACATATAAAATTTGAAATAACTCTGCCATCATTTATATCCATATTAGGTCCATACGTGTTAAATATTCTGACTATTTTTATATTAATGTTGTAAATTCTTTTATAATCAAAAAATATGCTTTCTGCACACCTTTTTCCTTCGTCATAGCAGGCTCTTGGTCCTATTGGATTAACATTTCCAAAATATGTCTCCTTTTGAGGATGTTTCAGTGAATCTCCATATATTTCAGAAGTTGAGCTTTGAAGAATTTTTGCATTATTTTTTCTCGCAAGCTCTAACATATTAATTGCTCCAATTACACAGGTTTTTGTTGTATAAATTGCGTTTTTTCCTTGATATTTATCAGGAGATGCAGGACAAGCAAGATTATAAATTTCATCTATTTTTTTATTTATTTTAATAGGTTCTATGATGTCATGTTCGATAAATTGAAAACGAGGATTGTTAATCAATTCTTTAATATTATCTATAGAACCGGTAAAATTATTATCAAGACAAATTATAAAATTTTTTTTGTCTTGAATTAATTTTTTACATAAATTTGAACCTATAAAACCGCTACCACCGGTTATAAGTATGTTTTTTGCATTCATTGTAATTACCTGTTTTTAAAACATTATACTATAATCATTCTATATGTAATATAATAAAAAGGATAAAAACCTTATTTTCTGATTACTTATACTCTTATTTAACCATTTAAATAAATAAATTTTATTTTTGCTAAAATTTGTGTAAAGAAACATCTTAGATGATTATTTGTAACAGAGAAAATGAGTATTTAATAAATTAAGATTCTATTTCATTTTTGTCTCGTTAGGATTTAATTCATTCGAAGATAAGATGTTTTGATTAGTTTGATTACCCAAAGGTGGTGTTGTAATTCGCCAATAATTTTAAGAAAAACGACAAGAAAAATTGAGAAAAATGTTAATCATGAAAAGATACCAGGAACTGAATTTTTATGCAGGTTTTACAATTGAAGATTATAAACATTTGAATGGTTATAGGGAGTCTTTACCTGATTATATAAAAGATAATATTGCAATTAACAAATTTATGTAAAAGAGAGAGAAAATGCTTACAAAGGATATAAGAAAAACAATAGATAATGCAAGAGATGTACTGGTTGGAAAAATTCCAAACCCTCAATCTCAAATAGAACAAATCACAATTGCTATGATTTATAAATTCATGGATGATATGGATATTGAATCTGTTGAATTTGGGGGAGAAAGGCAATTTTTTGTAGAGGAACTTTCAGAATATGCCTGGTCAAAAATCATGTCTCAGCAATTAGGTAATGAAGCAAGAATGAATCTTTATACAGAAGCCTTAGACAAATTGCAATTATCTGATAGAATTCCAAAATTATTCAGAGACATCTTTAAAGGAGCATATTTACCATTTCGTGACGGGCAGACTTTAACATTATTTTTGAAAGAAATAAATGATTTATCTTATAACAATAGTGAAAATCTCGGTAACGGCTTTGAATATTTGCTTTCTATTATGGGTTCGCAAGGCGATGCAGGGCAATTCAGAACACCAAGACACATTATTGATTTTATTGTAGATATTGTTAAACCGACTAAAGCTGATACAATACTTGATCCTGCCTGCGGGACAGCGGGTTTTTTAATTTCTGCGTATAAATATATTCAAAAAACTGCAGAAGATTTAAAACAACCCTTAACTCCACAGGAACGAACAGCTTTAACTGAAAACATTCAGGGTTATGATATTTCACCTGACATGGTTAAACTTGCACTTGTTAATATGTATTTGCATAAATTTAAAGATCCTAAAATTTATGAATATGATACACTAACGCAAGACACAAGATGGGACAACTATTTTGATTGTATTTTAGCAAATCCGCCATTTATGACACCAAAAGGAGGAATTCAGCCTCATAATAAATTTGGGGTAAAAGCAAACCGCTCAGAAGTTCTGTTTGTTGATTATATTATGGAACATCTAAATTCAACCGGCCAAGCAGGCGTAATTGTACCGGAAGGTATAGTTTTTCAAAGTGCAAATGCCTATAAAGAGTTAAGAAAAAAGCTTGTCGATGAAAATTATTTATATGCGGTTGTTAGTTTGCCGAGCGGAATTTTCCAGCCTTATTCAGGTGTAAAAAC
>CALUWK010000023.1 GCA_944324475.1 Candidatus Gastranaerophilales bacterium | reverse complement strand
CATCCTCTTGTTTCGGTTCCCTTCATATTGCCTTTCATTTTTTTACGAAATTTTGTTTTTTTAGGCATTAACATTTTATATTTCTCCTAGTTTTCTTTTGAGTTATGCTTGCTCAGATGTTTGAGCTTCTTGTGGTTGTTCTCCCCGTCTTGCACGACGCTGAAAACGACCTGTTTCTTTTGTGGAAGCTTTTTTAATTTTAATATTTTGATCTGCTTTTTCGCCGGGCATTAAATCACCTTTGAATACCCAAACTTTAACGCCGATTTTCCCCATTATGGTATCAGCTTCCGCAAATCCGTATTGTACGTCTGCTCTTAGGGTTTGAAGTGGAATTCTTCCTTCTTTTGCCCATTCTGACCTTGCAATTTCTGCGCCACCAAGACGTCCTGATACCATGACTTTGATTCCTTGTACACCGGCGCGCATTGTTCTTTGCATAGCCTGTTTCATCGCACGTCTAAAAGCAATACGTTTTTCGAGTTGTAATGCAATGTTTTCTGCTATAAGTTGTGCATCTACATCAATTCTTGCAACTTCAACGACATCGATTGTAACAGTATTATTTTTAATTAATTTTTGTACTGCATTGCGAAGATCGTCAATTCCTTGTCCGCCTCTACCTACAACAATACCAGGTTTAGCTGTTACAACAGTTACGTTTACATTGTTTGCTTTTCTTGCGATATTTATTCTTGATACACCTGCGGTGTATAATTTTTTCTTGATAAACTTTCTTATAATCGCATCTTGAGCAATATTTTGAGCATATTGGCCTTTTTTTGCAAACCATGTTGAAACCCATGGTTCAATTATGCCTACTCTAAAACCGGTTGGATGTGTTTTTTGTCCCATGTTTTTCTCCTAGTCCTTTGCTACTTTCACTGTTAAATGTGATGTTCTTTTTAATCTTTTGTACATTCTGCCTTGTGCTCTTGGCCTTACTCTTCTGTAAGTTGGAGCTTCATCGGCATATATTTCAGAAATTTTAAGAACATCTGCTGTTGCTCCAAATTTTTCTGATGCATTAGCGATAGCAGCATTTAAGTTTTTTTCGACTATACGAGCTGCAAAGTATGGCATAAATTTTAGCATTCTCTGAGCTTCAACTGCTTTTTTGCCACGAATTAGATTAATCACTCTGCGGATCTTTCTAACTGTCATTTTAATATCTGTTTGTTTTGATATAGCTTCTTGCATTTTTCTATTTCCTTAGTTATTTCTTCTTAGCTGTCTTGTCAGCGGCATGGCCTCTGTAAGTTCTTGTTAGTGCAAATTCACCCAGTTTGTGACCAACCATTTGTTCTGTTATATATACAGGAACATGGTTTCTTCCGTTGTGAACCGCAATTGTGTGACCTAGCATGTCAGGCACAATCATAGAAGCTCTTGACCAAGTTTTGATAACTTTCTTTTCGTTTTTTTCATTCATTGCAGAAATCTTTTTTTCTAAAGATTCGTGAATGTATGGACCTTTTTTTAATGAACGAGCCATCTATTTATGTTCTCCTTTTATTTTTTTCTTCTTCTTACTATCAACTTGCTTGAAGCTTTCTTCTGGTTACGAGTTTTGTAACCAAGAGCGGGTTTGCCCCAAGGAGTTTTCGGATTGCCACCCGGACCGGTTTTACCTTCTCCACCACCGTGTGGGTGATCAACAGGGTTCATGGTGACGCCACGAACAGTTGGCTTAATACCTAAGTATCTTGTTCTGCCTGCTTTTCCGGTTGATAAGTTTTTATATTCAGAGTTACCTAAAACACCGATTGTTGCGTAACAATCTTTTCTGACCATTCTCATTTCTGATGATGGAAGTTTTAAAGTAACATAATTACCTTCTTTAGCCATTAATTGTGCAGAATTTCCAGCACTTCTTGCCATTTTTCCACCACGTCCTGGTCTTAATTCAATGTTATGTACTAGTGCACCAAGAGGAATAGAGTCTAGTGGAAGTGCATTTCCGGTTTGAATTTCGGCTTCAGGACCAGAGATAATTTTATCACCAATATTTAGTCCTTCTGGGCATAAAATATATCTTTTTTCGCCATCAATATAATTTATAAGACAAATTCTGACATTTCTATTAGGGTCATATTCGATTGTCATAACTGTTCCTTCGATTCCAATTTTATCTCTTTTGAAATCAATTACTCGATAAGCTCTTTTATGACCGCCACCGATATGTCTTGTGGTTATTCTTCCTGTGTTATTTCTGCCGCCTGTTTTAGTTAATGATTTAACTAATGATTTTTCAGGAGTAGAAGTTGTAATTTCAGAATAATCAGGTCTTGTCATACCTCTTTGACCGGGTGATGTTGGATTAATTTTTCTAGTTGCCATAATCTTATACTCCTGTCAATTCTTCTATGGGATCTCCGACTATTGTAACAATAGCTTTTTTCCCACTTTGAGTTCTGCCAAATTTCATGCCCATTCTTTTTTGATGAGAAGGCATGTAAACTGTTCTAACTTTCTTAACTTTGCGGTTTGGATATGCAAGCTCAACTGCTTGCGCAATTTCCACTTTTGTAGCATCTTTTTTAACTTCAAAAGTATATGTGTTATTCGCTGTTGCCATCATAGATTTTTCTGTAATGATAGGCTTTTTAATAACTTCATATAATCTTTCTTTGTTGGTTTTTGCATTTGTCATTATTTTGCCAACCTTTCAGTGATAGAGTTAATAGCTGCTTCTGTTGCGATAATTGTATCAGCTTCAACTAAATCTTTTACGTTTAAGTTTGATGGTAACAACAATCTAACGCTTGGAATATTTCTTGCAGCTAAAACTAAATTTTTGTTTTCGTCTGCAGTTAAATCAGCGATAATTAATATTTTACCTTCAGCTTTTAAATCCTTAAGTACTTTAATCATAGCTTTTGTTTTAGCTTCAGCAATTTCTGAAAAATCTTTAACAACCGTCATGATGTCCAATTTGGCACTTAGAGCAGATTTTAAAGCTAATTTTCTTGCTTTTTGAGGAAGAGCAGTTTCATAGCTTCTTGGTTTAGGCCCAAAAATTACGCCGCCGCCTCTAAATAAAGGGCTTCTTAACGAACCTGCACGAGCTCTACCTGTTCCTTTTTGTTTCCATGGTTTTTTGCCACCGCCTGAGACTTCAGCTCTTGTTTTGGCACATGCAGTGCCTGCTCTGCCATTATTTAGCTGTCTTTTAAGAGCAAGATACATAACATGCATGTTTGGTTCAACACCAAATACTGAACCTTCAAGATTCATTTGACCAAGTTCTGATCCTTGTGTTGATAATATTTTAACTGTTTTGTTTTCTGTATTTATTTCTTTTGTCATGATGCACCTCTAGTTCCATTTAGTTCTGGTAGGTTTAATAGTAACTAATCTGCCTTCTGGTCCAGGGATGGCACCTTTGATTAGTAGTAAGTTTTTATCTGTTATAACCTTAGCAAGGGTTAGTTTTGTAATTGTAACCTTTTCGTTGCCCATATTCCCTGCCATTCTTTTGCCTTTTACAACACGGCTTGGTGTTGTTCCGGCACCAATTGAACCTGGAGCTCTGTGGTTTTTTGAACCGTGTCCCATTGGTCCTCTTGAGAAATTATGTCTTTTAACGGTACCTTGAAAGCCTTTGCCTATTGATCGACCAGTAACATCAACTTTTTGTACATTGTTCAGAACTTCTAAAGAAATTTTTTGACCTATAGTAAATTTTGAAGGGTCTTCAATTCTGAATTCTTGTAAGTGTCTGTAGTTTTCAAGATTGTTTTTTTTGAAATGACCCATTTGTGCTTTTGTCAAGTGCTTTTCTTTAGCAGAAATTACACCAACCTGTATTGCATTGTAGCCATCAGTTTCTACTGTTTTTATTTGTGTGACAACAGCTTCTTCAACTGCAACAACTGTAACAGGAATACAAAGTCCTGCTTCGTCGTATATTTGTGTCATTCCAAGTTTTTTTCCGATAACACCTAATGTCATGTTAAACCTTTCTGTTGTGAGAGCTACTTTTCAAAGTTTTTCTCTTTTTGTACTTACTGACTTTGTTTCTTGGGAAACTCCGTCTTTTAATAGATCACATTAATATTAAATTGTCATGTGTCTTTGAAGTAATTACAATTTTACTTCTATATCAACTCCTGAAGGAAGATCCATTCTTGATAATTCTTCAGTTGTTTGTTGAGTTGGTTCATAAATATCGATAATTCTTTTATGAGTTCTCATTTCAAAATGTTCACGTGATTTCTTATCTACGTGAGGTGAACGAAGAACACAATATACTCTGCGTTTTGTAGGCATTGGAATAGGACCAGCCACTGATGCACCTGTTCTTTTTCCTGTTTCTACAATTTTTTGAGCAGAACTATCAATTAATTGATGATCATATGCTTTTAAACATACTCTGATTCTTTGTCTTTTTGCTGTGCTCATTTTATTTTTATTACCTTTTCTTTGTATATTTCATGTAGCATATTTTAGCGTATAATAAACAAAATTAGTCGTCAACAAGTTTTTTTAAAAAAAATTTACTTATTTACATATCTTTAAAATTCCTCAATAAAAAAATTTGCTTTGTATTTGTAATTTAAAAAATTGGCGGTGTTTGTATATAATTTGCCTTTATAGCGTGACAATTAAATTCTTTTTTATCTTTTGAATTTATAAATTTTTCTTTGGCAATATCTATCATTGTTTCTGCTATGTTATCTTCAAATTTTTCGTATAAAATCCCATTAGGATATAATATTGCAGTATTTTTATCAATTAAAATTTTTTTATCTTTTATTTTTTTTAGTTTCTCTTTTAGTTGATTTTTGTATATTAATTTTATTTGGTTTTTGTCGCCAAGGTAGAACATGTCTCGTCTTGCGTCCATTATTATAATGTCGCTATTATATGTGCTTAATAAAATTTCTGCACTGTTTAGTCCAACAAGCGGCTTATTCAATTCTCCTGAAATAATTTTGGCAATACTTAAAGCGACTCTTATTCCGGTAAAACTTCCAGGGCCGCAGTTTACAGTTATAATATCGATATTAGTAAGATTGATTGAATTGTCTTGAATAAGTTTTTTTAGTTCCGAAATTATGTATAAACTATGATAATTTTTATCACTTTTTATGATTTTTGAATAAATTTTGTTGTTGTATTTTATTGCAATATATGAGTTATTCAATGCAGAACATACTGCAAGCACATTCATTTTTTACCTCTTTTTCAAATCTTTTTAAAAATTTTTTTGATTCTAAATCTGTTGTTTTAAAATTAAGAATTCTTATATCTAAATTATTTTTATCATACTCAATGTTTATTTTTAGTGAGTTTTTTGGGATTTCATCATTGGCATAGTCTGCCCATTCAATGAAGGTTAACATTCCTACCTTAGAGTATTCCCTTAATTCGGATATTATTGATTTTAAACCTTTTTCTTCGAGACGGTATAGGTCAAAGTGGTAAATTGGGCAGAGTTTCGATTTGTATTCATTTAGAATTACAAAACTCGGGCTTGTTATTTTTTCTTTAACATTAAGTTCGTTTAAAACATAACGTACAAATTGGGTTTTTCCTGCTCCTATGTCCCCTGTAAGTGTTATAAAGAGTCCGTTTTTGTCAAGTGACTTTGCAAAGATTTGAGCAATTTTTTCTGTTTCTTTAAGTGACTTTACCTTGATTTTCATATTTTAATTCTACATTAAAAAAATATGAACAAATGTAAACAATTAGAAAAATATTTAAAGATTTAATGTTTTGATGTCGTTATATGTCATGAGGTTAGTTCAAATAAGGATGACACAATGGATTACGAAAAAGACTTAGAATTATGTGAATACAACCCTGTGAGTGTCGAGTATGAAAAAGAACTCAGAATGCTTGCAAAGATTGTTGAACCTCCTGCAATGAGCTTTTTTCAAAGATTAATGAAGAAAATAGTATGTACTAAAGTGGCTGAAGCATAACAATTTTACGGGCCGGAGCGTATCCGGCCTTGTTGTTTAAAATATAAAGCCTGTTTTTTTGGTATTTTGTTTATGAAATTCTCCGCCTGCACAAACAATTTCGATTACTTTTAGTAAAAATTCCCTTGGTGCATCAAGTTGACTTATGAATAATTCTTGGTTGTCTTTATGTTTTATTGTCATTATTGTTCCTTGATTTTTTTCGGCAGGAACATATAAAGATGCAATTTCATTTGCTAGTATAATGTCCATTTGTTTTTCGTAATCATCTTTTTCGTTTATTAATTTTGTAAAATCTCCGTTTATAGCAAATATTCTTCCGCAAAATATCGGTGAGCCGCTTTTTCTCGGCAGTGCTTTGGGGGAATTATTAAAACGACATGTAAAGCTTATTTTGTGCCATAGGACATTTATTATGGCCAATGTTTTTGTAGAATCTATTGTGCAAGTGACATTTTGTGTGGGTACATTTCTAATGTTAAGTGACTGTTTTAAATATTCTAAAACCGTGATTAAGTTATCAAGCATTTTAGAGAACATATCATTAGTGTTAACTGTTGCTTGATGAAATTCCATGAATTGTTTGTACATATAAACAGCGACAAGCCCTGCTCTTTCTTGAACAACAGATGACTTTTGTACTCCTAATTCTAAATTATCAAGACTATCGAAATTGTTTTGCAATTTAAACTAATTCCTTATTTTGGGGATATCCAAGAAGATAATATAACAAAGGGGAAATATTTTATATAATAATATAATTTTTCTTTACATTTTTACATACAAAAAAATATTTAATTTTTTTGAATAAAATGTGTATAATTATTATAACTATGAGTTTAAAGCAGGATTTTTTACAGGATTTTAAAATATATTTAAAAAGTGAAAAGAATTTTTCACCTCATACAATACGTGCTTATTTTAATGATGTTTATACTTTTTTATTGTGGCTTGGTGAGATTGATCCAATAAGTATTGAACCTAAAAAATTTAGTGAGTATTTATATTTTATCCAACAAATTAATTATACAAAAACTACAATAGCAAGAAAAATTGCTTCAATTAAGGCTTTTTATAAATTTTTGTATCAGGAAGAAATAATTGAATATAATCCAGTAGATAATGTTTCTGCTCCTAAGCAAAATAAAGTTTTGCCTGATTTTTTGTATGAAGATGAAGTTGATAGTATTTTAAGAAGTGTTAAAATTGATACTCCTGCAGGGTATAGGAACAGAATAATTTTTGAACTGCTTTGGGTTTCTGGTATGAGAATATCAGAACTTTCGAGCTTAAATTATGAAGATTTGAATCTTGAACAAAATGAAATAAGAGTTTTTGGTAAGGGTTCAAAAGAAAGAATAGTTTTAATTCCTGATAAAACCAAAGAAGGACTAATAAATTATATTGAAAATGTTTCGGATTTAATTTGCAAAACAAACAAAGCCCCTTCAGACCCTCTTTTTATAAATTATAACGGCTACAGATTGCAAAATCAAAGTATTAGAAAGGCTTTAAAACAGGCAGTTCAGGCTATTCAGTTCACAAAAAATGTGACCCCACATATTTTTAGACATAGCTTTGCAACAAAATTATTAGAACATGGTGCCGATTTAAGGATAGTACAGGAGTTATTGGGGCATGCAAGTATCAAAAATACACAAATCTATACTCATGTTTCTATTCAAAGATTAAAAGATGTTTATAATGTTGCACATCCTCACAGTATTTAGTATATTATAAAATTATGTTAGATTTGTCGATGTGGTGGAACTGGTAGACACGCATGATTCAGGTTCATGTGGAGAAATCCTTGGGGGTTCGATTCCCCCCATCGACATTTTATTTTATTATTCACCACCCCTCGCATTTCTAAGCTCGCCATAGCTCGCATAAGAAATTGCGGTTTACCGTTTAATTTATTAGATAAATTAAACGGCATCTTTTATCTGTAAGGCTCATAAATTCGCCTACAGCTAAAAGACAAGTCCCCCGTCGACATTAAAAAGAAGTTGGCTTTGGTCAACTTCTTTTTTAATTTATGGGGAGGGCTTTAATCCTGTTTTGGTGTTCAGCTCAATAAACTTTATTTAAGTGATGATACTACAACCTGTATTTTATAAATAATCTTTATTCAAAGAAACTAAATGAAATTTTTGTTCTGGATTATATTGGTTTACAATCCCTTTAATATGAGCTTTAACCATTTCTATATTATGAATATCCTTACGAGGAATAGCATTATAGCCATATATATCTTTATCCATTAACCCACCATCGTTTAACAAGATAGTTTTTGATACTCCGTCTATTTTCATAAGAATAGCATATTCTATGTCAGGAGTTATTATCATCCCATTAAAAAATTTACGCATTACTGAAACAGTTTGATAGGCATTATTTCGTTTATGCTTAACAGGCATTCGTTTAAAATTAGAGATAATTTTCCCTTTTGATGTAGAAAATATTAAATAAAAATCCTTGTTGTCAATTTCATCAGTAGAAACTCCAGCTAATTTCGAAAATGGCTCCATTGTAATTGTCGTTGCATACTGTGGCTTCAAAATTAAAGGTTCGTCATACTTGGCAACATTTATTACATAATGATTATCGTAAACTATATCAATTTTTTCTACTGACAAAGGTGATAAAGAGGTGTTTTCTACTACCACTGAAATAAACATCCCGCCAAACATGTTCCAAAAATGTGGAGTGTAAGTTAATAGTTTAATTTTTTTATCGATGAATGTCTTATATGTAGTATATAAAGTTATTACTAATATACACATATCAGCAGCAAAAGATATTGCAGACATAAAATTATTATCAGGTTGTGATTGTACAATTATATCCAGCATATCACACCTCAACTACATCATCTATATCCTGCATAATTTCATGTGTTTTTGTCAGAGCTACAATAATTTTTTGATAGTGCATTATATCTTCATAGCTCAGTATCGCGCCTCTGCGGTCTTTTAACCATTTCTGAGCAGGCTGATAACCGCCTATATAGAAGTTCCATGCAATTTCAGGCACGTTATCAAAATACTGAGTCTTGTTGATATACACCTTGTTGTCTTTATATTCAGGCTTTATGACCTCATTATCACCGCCTACAGGATATGAGGTTACAAATTCATTCACTATAGGAGACTCAAGCAGATGTATTTCTCTAAGTTGTTTGCCAAGTTGGGCAATTTTAAAGAAATAATCCGAACTTTCAGGGTATGGGATACGTGGAAAATCAATCTTTAAGAACTCCTTGTACTTGTTTCTATACTTGTTAGAATGCAGAACACCATAAATATAGTCCAATATATCAATCGGAGCAAAAGTTCCTGCCTTCGCTTCTTTTTCCGGCGTAAATGTTAAATTAAGTTTTTGTTCCAGTCCCCTCACAATATCCATATTCAGATTAGGTTTACGGCTCCGGTCAAAGAATGAGGACTGAGTTGAGTCATCATCATACAAGTATAGAGGGAAACAACATGTTGTATCTCCTGCTGAGTCAAGAATATGTCTATCAACGATGCACTTACTTATCCAGCAATAACCTAAACTTAACTGTCGGTTTGCCTTTGTTATACAAAGCGACAAATTGTTATTTAACAAGTGTTTCATTAGTTCATATCTTGCCCTTTGAATTTTCTTAACATCATAATAACAATATTGTGTGTCAAATGGTCTATACAAATAATCCGTTACAAGACTCTTATCTGCTGAAATATTAAAGTGTTCTTCTATATCTCTAATTAATTTATCTCTGGAAGAATTTATATATAAACTATCCCTACCAGTAGCGATTCCGACTTTATTTATCACAAATAATTTATTAAGGTCTATACCCTTATCATACTCATCTTGTACACTAAAATCTTTCGGCACAAAGAAATAATATGGTTCTGCCGGAGTCAATTCTTTATAACCTGCTGTCGTAAGGTCATTTCCGTTTAGGTATTCGTATTTCTTTTCTCTTTCTCCAAACAATTCCGTGTGATAAACTTTTGCAAACTCATCAGTTTTTTTCTCACCTGTTTTTACAAAGATATTTATACTTACACCCTGTTGAATATTAAACACATTCTCATCTTTCGAGCCGTCAGGCGCTGTTTCTTTTTTCTTAGCATTGCCATGCATGTCTAAGACGTAGATTTTATCAAACGTTTTCATAAGGTGTTTTCTCATCTGTCGATGAATTACACCGTCTAAGAAACTGTTATTGGAAATGTAAGCCAGAATCCCCTCATTGTTTTTCTCAATAAAACTTTCTCCCATACGGATAAACTTAATGTAATCATCCGAAAGAGGCTGTATGTTTCTTTCGTTTAAATCTTGCTTATAAACCTCCATAAGTTCATCTATATAGTCATTCTTATTGCAACTGCTAACACTATAAGGCGGGTTACCTAATACAACCATAATAGGAGTTTGAGATTTTATTTTTCCTGCTTGCGTTGCTTCTTTAGAAAGCCAATCAAGTAAAGGATATTTTGTTGTTTCATCTTGTTCAAGAGCATTTGTAAGATATACATTGAATCTATTTGTCTTTTTTGTTGTAGTGTAGCCCGTTTCTTGTAACAATAAATCAAGTTTTAAATGACACATAACATAAGGTGTCATCATTATTTCAAAACCATTTAAGCGAGGTATTAGGGCTTCATCAACATATTGAGACCAAGTTCCTTTCTGGTTTACAAAGTATTCATATATTTTTCTTATTGTTTCAGCCAAGAATGTTCCTGTTCCTGTTGCAGGGTCTAGAATTTGAACCTTGTATATTTCTTCTTCTTCCCATACTTCTTTTGCCTGTTTAGTTCTTTTATTAGAAGTATCCATATACAAAAATCTTTTATTTTTAATCTTTGTATTATCAGCCAAGCCATAAGGTAGATTAAACTCGGTTTTTAATATGTCATCCACTGCTTTAACAATAAATTTTACAACAGGTTGAGGAGTGTAATATACACCTCTTTTTTCCTTATTTACTTTGTCATAACTTTCTAAAAATGTCTCATAAAAATGTAAGAAAGGGTCAGACATTTGAGTTGTTCTGCCATAGTTCTTCAAGAGCTTATTCAGGTCAACCGCTCTAAAGATTTCAACCAAATCATCAACAATCCAAACGAGGTTATCATCAAGGTTTGCACCAGAGATATAATCAAACAACTGTCTTAAAAACGGATTATTTTTTGAGACAAGCTCCCTTGCTTCGTGTCTTGAAAAATCTTCAAGAGTCGTATCATTAAGACGAGCTACAAACAAACCATATGCAATTGTTTGAGCGTACATATCGGCAAAGGTATGATTAGTTAAATCGTGTAGTAAAATTTGTTTAAAGGCGTCTCTTTGGCTTGCCAATGAATCTGCACAATTACATTCAAGAGCGTTTATAATAACATCTCTAATCATAACGGCTTTTTGAGCCATGAGATTCGCAAGCTGCTTGGGGGATTTAATTGTCTGACCTTGATAGTCACAGAAATTACGTATATGGTCAATTAGTTTCTGATATTCGCTCTCATATACTTTAATTTTACCGTTGATAATATCAGCAACTTTAACAGTATCAACTTTTTGCCCGTTTACAAAGAAACGAAATTCAAGATAGTTTGTTAATATCAAATTATCAAGGCTGGCTCTATATCTATCTAACTGTTCAGACTTTTCAACCACATCAAGGCTTTTATCTATGTCTTTTGCTTCAATGTATCCGATAGGAATGTTCTTTTTCTGTATTATATAATCAGGTGCACCGCATTTTTGTCTTGTAGGTTCATTGATAGCCTGAACACCCATAACGGTTCTTTCAATAAAACTTTGTAAATCGCCCCTGAAACTGTGTTCAGTGGTCTTTCCGGTTTTAAACTTTTTTATAATTCCGTCAAGATACTTTTCTGTCATGGTTTGATTATATCATATATTTAATATAGTAAATTTTATTATAACAATATTTATACCCAAACATATTCATTCATTACAGGTTGCATGCCGATATTTTTTAATGCAGTATAAATTTCTTTAACGCTTCTTGGATCGGCTATTTCAAACTGATTGTCACCTTCTTTTTTATGTGCGTGTTCACCAATTCCTGTTGAAACTCCAGCAGAAATTTTTGTAGCTGCAATCTTGACTGCATTATCTCTAAATTCCGCTCTTTCTCTTGTTGAAATTGTCATATTGACATAAGGAAGAAAAATTCTATAAGCGCACATTATTTGTAAAAGTTCTAATTCACCTACGTCTATAGGAGTAATATTTAAATTTGTAACTGTTGGTCTTAGTCTTGGAACAGAGACGGCAAATTCCCCTTTTGGATATTTTTTTTGAAGAAAATATATATGAAGCGCGGTTGATAATGTGTCTTTCATGTAATCTCCCAGTCCTAAAAGTGCTCCAAATCCGACTCCTCTCATATTTCCTTTTAAAGCTCTTTCTTGAGCGTTGATTCTGTATGAATATATACTCTTGTGTCCTTTTAAGTGGTTAGCTTTATATGTTTCTTTGTTGTAGGTTTCTTGAAAAACCGTTATATAATCCGCTCCGCTTTTATGCAAGTAATTATATTCATTGGTGTTTATTGGATATATTTCAAGTCCTATATTTTTAAAATATTTTTTTGCAAGCCCTATTGCTTTTGCTATATAGTTTATGTCTGACATTTTTCTTGATTCACCGGTTAGGATAAGTATTTCTTCAAGTCCTGTTTTTTTAATTGCAATTAATTCATTTTCAATTTCATTAAAGCTTAGTTTTGCTCTTTTAATATTATTCTTACAGTTGAATCCACAATAAACGCAGTGATTTTCGCAATAATTTGAAATATATAAAGGTGTAAAAAAATAAACGTTTTTTCCAAAAAATCTTTCTCTTTCTGATTTTGCTTTTGCAGCAATTTGTTCTATAAATTTTTTTGCAACGGGTGAAATTAACGCACAAAAATCATCAATTGTGCAAGTGTCTTTTTTAAGTGCGTATATAACATCATCCTCTTTAAACTTGCTAAAATCAGTATTATTTGTGATATTTAAGATTTTATCTTCAATATCACTTTCTATTATCTCCATGTCGGAAAAATATTTATTTTGCATAAATTACCTCAAAAATCCTGTAAGCGGGCTCGATGCTTGTGCAAAATCATTTGTTTTACCTAATTTTGCAAGGTATGCAAGTCTTCCCGCTTCGATTGCTAGTTTAAAGGCTTTTGCCATAGTTTGAATATTGCCTGAAGTTGCAATGGCTGTATTTGCCATAACAGCTTCTGCTCCCATCTCCATTGCACAAGCAGCTTCGCTTGGTTTTCCTATGCCCGCATCTACTATAATAGGTAAGTCAATTTCCTCTATTAATATTTGGATAAAATCTTTTGTAATTAATCCTTTGTTTGTTCCAATTGGTGCTCCCAGAGGCATAATACATGCTGCCCCTGCATTTTGCATATCTCTTGCTGCAGTTAAATCCGGATACATGTATGGCATTGGAACAAAGCCTTTATTTGCTAATTTTTCAACTGCCTTTGTGGTTTCATAGTTGTCGGGAAGCAGATATTTTGAATCTTTAATTACCTCTATTTTAATCATATCGGCTCCTGAAAGTTCTCTTGCAATAAGAGCAATTCTTAGTGCTTCGTCGGCATTTCTTGCACCGGAGGTGTTTGGTAAAATTTTTATATTTTTTGGTATAAAATTAAGAATATTATCAGTTTCGGTGTTTATTCTTCTGAGTGCCATTGTAATTATTTCTGCATTAGCATTTTCGATAGCAGATTTAATTAATTCAAGATTGAATTTTCCTGAACCTAAAATAAATCTTGATTTAAATTCGTATTTTCCTATTTTAAATTTATCTTTCACTTTTACCTCAATTATTTAAAAAAGCAAACAAAGCAGCTCGTACCCAAGGTGGTGCGCCCCTTCATTTGCTTTTAATACAAAATCTGAATTTAATATAAATTAAATTAACATCTTTGTCAATTATGCTTTTTTATTGTATCCTATGTTTATCGGGAGGGTTTTTTATGGGTTGTTTAAAAAGTATAATTAAAAAAATAGTTTTTATAGTTTTGATTTTTGCTTTTTTTGCACTGGGTGGTTATTCTTTTGTAAAAAAACAAATAAATAGTTACCAAAATCCTTCAAGAGACGAATTTGTTGAATCAGAAAAAGATTATGGTGATTTTTCGTCTGTTCCAAGCGATTTTCAACTTAGTCGGAGTTATAATTTGTTTGGTTATAAAAAAATAAATGCAAAATATATTCCAACGGGTCAAAAGATAACAATATTTGATTTGAAAGATACTGAAAAAATTTCAAAAAATGATTTTTTAACAAATGAGATAAATGACAAAATCAATGATTTATTAGGCAAGTTAAAAGATTCTTTTATTACTTATGATGAATTTAAAATTCTTCAAAAGGGTGTGTATATTTCAAAAGGGCAAAAAGTTCCTTATATTAAATTTAGTGCAAAAGTTAAAAATGTTCCCTTTAAAAATGTAGTAGGTGTCATTGGCGCTTATGAAACAAAGAATGAAAAAGCTAAAAATTCCTCGACAAAACTTATTTTCACAGTGGTTGATTCAAAAGCGTTCAATCCTGTCATAGTTTCTGACTTTATTAGAGCGGTTAAATTTTAAATGGTAAAGGTTTCTGTAGTTTTAACTACGTATAATTTGGAAAATGTTGTTTCCGAGACAATAAATAGTCTTATAGGACAAAGTTTCTCTGATTATGAAATTATTATAGTTGATGACGGTTCTTCTGATTCAACATCTAGGATTATTCAAAAATATGCTGAGAAATTTGATTTTATTAAGCCTTTTTTGTTGACTCATCAAGGTTGTGGAAAATCAAGAAATGCGGGTCTTTTAAAGGCAAGTGGAAAATATGTAATTTTTGTTGACGGAGATGATATTTTTGATTCCGATTTTCTTTATAATATGTATAAAAAAATTGAGGAAGAAAAAGCAGACGTTTGTATATGCAACAGTAGGGAATTTGAAGGTAGCATAAAAAATATAAAAAAAACTCATTTTCATTCAGAATATCCTATTGGTTGGGCTTGGGATAAAATGATTAGAAAAAGTTTAATTGATGAATATGGTTTAAAATTTTCTGATTTGTCCTCATCAAATGATTTAACTTTCGTATATTGTGTTTTATTTTTGTCTAAAAAAACTGTAAAAATACCAGATTGTTTGGTATATAGAAGACTAAGAGAAAATTCTGTTTCTTATTTGAGAGATGAAAAAAATGCATTTATAGCTTTATGTGAACTGAAAGAAAAATTATGTGATCTTGAAAGATATGATGAATTTGAAAATGATTTTCAAAATATTGCTTTAAGGATTATTTTTTGGTTGTTTAATTCTGCTAAAACAAAAGACAAAAGAAAAAAAATTCTTGAATACATAAAATATTATGAAAATTATTTGGAGATTTTAAAAATTAAAAATATTAAATTTAAAAATTGTTTTAATTTTTATAAGATTGCCTGGAAATCTAAGTCAGAACTTGATTTTAGTATTAATTATATTGCAAGTAAACTTTTAAAATATATTAATAAGTCATAAAGAGCGATATTTTTATTATAGAATTTAGTTATGGAGAAAACTAATTTTTGGAATATTTTTAAAGCTTTTTTTAAAATTGGTGCAATATTATTGGGCGGTGGTTATGTAATTATTCCAATAATGAGGCAGGAGCTGGTTGAAAAAAGAGGTTGGCTTTCTGACGAGGAGGTTTTTGATTATTATAGTGTAAGTCAATGTTTGCCTGGGATTATTGCGGTTAATATGTCGATATTAGTAGGCTACAAGTTAAGAAAAACAAAAGGTATGTTGGCATCTGTACTTGGAATGAGCTTTTCTCCTTTTGTTTCTATAGTTATAGTTGCTTGTTTTCTTTCTAGAGTTATGAATATACCTTTTATAGATTGTTTTTTAAGTGGTGTTAATCTTTCAGTTATAATTTTAATTTATTTAACCTTTAAGGAAATGTGGCAAAAAAGTATTGTTGATATTTTTTCATTTTTTTGGTTTATTTTTATTTTGTCACTTGCAGTTTTTAAGGTTAATCCTGCAATTTTAATTATAGTTTCTGTTATTTTAGGATTAGTAATTCAAAAAGCCAAGGGAGAAAAGAGTGTTTAATATTTATTTTCTTTTGTTTTTTGAATTTTTTAAGGTAGGACTTTTTACTTTTGGTGGGGGGTATGCATCTTTACCTTTTTTGTATCATATTTGTGAATCTTATAATTGGTTTTCGCATGAAGAACTTACACAGTTAATTGCGGTTTCTGGTATTACTCCAGGGCCCATAGGACTTAATATGGCTACTTTTTCAGGGTTTAAAACTCTTGGAATACTTGGGGCGATTATTTCCAGTCTTGCGTTAATTTTTCCTATGATGTTAATTACTAGTCAGGTTTTTAGATTATATAAAAAATTTTCAGAAAATGAGTATGTAAAATCTGTTTTATATGTTTTAAGACCAACGTCCTGTGCTTTAATCTCAAGTGTTGCAATTAAATTGTTTTATAATTTAGTTTTATTGAATAGGCTTTCTTTAAATACATTGGATTTTAAGGCATTATTAATTGTAGTGGTCTTGTTTTTATTGACATTTAAATTAAGTCGAAATCCTGTTATATATATGTTTATTGCTGGTGTTTTAGAAGTATTATTAAGTTTTGTTAAATAATTTTTTTATTTAGCAATTATATAAAGTTTATTTTTTTTATATATATAGAGGTGATAAAAATGAAGAAATTATGTTTAATTAAAAAAGAACAAGAAAAAGTTGAGACAAAATTAAAACCTTGTGAAATGCATGGCAATGGTTTAAATGTTGTTTCTTTGGATTTTGAAAAATATGCCAAATACTTAAGTGAATTTAGGTTATAATCTTGTCATGCCGAAAAATGCGTTATGGTAAGCTTTTTTGGTTTGTCAAATGAAAATATGATTATTAAGATTGTAAATTTGAATTTTTGTATATCTAATCTTGGTAACGGCTATTGTAAAACTTTTTTAACATTGTTTTCTATTGCATTAATGATGTGAACAATTAAAATAAAAACAGTCAAGAAACTTTGTATTACCTTCGAAAGGAGTGATGGCTGGGGTTTTGTAAAACAGAATGTGCTATAGATTATTAACAAAAAAAGTATAAATAAGGTTTACTACTAGATTTGGGAAAATCCGCCTTGTTAGGCGGATTTAATTTTTAAATATTGCAAAAAAAATTTTATTGGTTTTAATTAGTTGTAATAGTATTTTTGATTTTTTGTAATGTATGAGTAATTTTTTTAACAGTAAAAATGTTGATGATTTAAACTTAATTAAAAAATTTAATATTGATGTTTCTGATATTGAAGTGGTTTCAAGTAAGAATTTGTGTCTGAATCACATTGAAAAAGCCTTGATAATTGAAAAAACACTAGAGGCTTATGAGTTTGCAAAAATAAATCTTAAATGCGGAAACATTACAAAAAGAGGTTTTGCTTCAAATGTGTGCACAAATGATGGAATCTGGGCTTTGGGTACAAATTTTAACAATACCAGAAATGAAATTTCTTCTGTTTGCGGTGAAAGAAGTGCAATTTTAGCTGCATATAATCTTTCTTTATTGAGCTATATGCAAAATGCAAATTTAAATGATTGTTTTGATTTTAAGGTTAAGTATATTTGCATGTCTCAGGCTTTGGATTTAAGTAAAATTGAAAAAGCTACTGTACCTTGTGAGGATTGTTTGTCTTGGTTTAATACAAGCAGATATTTTAGCAATGATACTGTGGTATTTTCTTTTGAGAGAAACAACCAAAAACTGTGTATAAAAGCTGTTTTTTTGGATGAATTCTTGCCATATAGAAATATTTTAACATCTAATAAATTTTGTAGTGATAAAAAAATTATTTATTCTGTTTTAGCAAAAAAATCTGCTGATGAAAAAAACATCGATAATTCAATGATATTAAATCTTGTTAAATTAACTTATAAAAGTTATTTAAATAATAACTTGTCGGCTCTTTCAAACCAGAATATTTCTTGTTCTATTTTTGCTAATGAAAAAATATATACTTTGAATAAAATTGACTGGACTAAACGTTGGTTTAGTGAGCCTTTGTTTGCTTGTATTTTTAATGCAACTACTGAAAATCAAGATAAAACTTGTGTTGATGCAATATGTTATTTTGGGGATGAAATATCAAAAAATGACGGAGCTTTTAATGATGGTGTCGTATCGATTAAGGGTCTTGGGCGCATAAGGCAAAAATACGCTAATGACAATACTCTGCTTATTTTAAATTATAATGACAACATTTTTGTGACAACTATTGGAGAATATTTGCCAATGAAATTTATTCAAGGATATAAGATTTAGTCTAGTTCTTTATCTTTTACATCAGAATTAAGCGACCACAATAAAGCTGCAAGCCATCCAAAAAATGTCCATCCGAGAAAAATTGTAAGCAAGGTTATTGCAAGTATATTATTGTGTTTTCTTATGTATGCAACAATAACGGGAATAAAATATACTGCAAGTGATAAAAATAACCATACTGCACAAATAAACATAATTATAAACAGAAATATTAATTCAAAACTAATCATTTTATTTCTCCTAGTTATTTTATTATATACCATTTTTAAATAAATAGAAGTACCTTATTAGTTAATTTCTCCTATTATTGATTCAAGCAAAAAACTTGCACCACCCATTGGTCTGTGTTGGATTGTAAAGCACTTTACTTCTTCACCATTTACTTTGTTTGCTTCAACTAATTCCATACATCCGTCAAAATCTGTTTGTGTTATACCATCTTCTTTTAACGGACATATTGTAGGAGAAACTTCTGCGCATTTTTCGCATGTTTCAGAACTTGCGCATTTTGTATGGATTTTAATTCCCATTTGCGCACATTGTTCTTTGCTTAAATATCCGTATCCGCCGTATGCCATGCAATCCGCCATAGCAAGGCTTTGAGCTGATGATACAATTTTTGCCACGCTTTTTTCTTCTACCATTTCGGATCTGTATATATCATAATTTATTATTTTGTCGTCCAGTAGTAAATTTTTAGTAAATAATGCGCCAGATGAATCAAATTTTTGTTTGCAAAAAGGACTTTTTCCTGTTGAATCAGTAAGTACTATTTTATTTCCTTCTTCGTCATAAACCGAATCATCCTCGCAATTTATAGGCATAATAACCCCGTCTACTTTTCCTCCTTGAAATATTCTTAGCGGAAATCTGTCTATGCCAAGTTTATTTAACCCTTTTTCTCCATCTACATCTATAATTATATTTTTAAAATTATATTCGCAACCTTCATAAGGTGTTTTCCATGGCGTTGCAAGTCCTTGAATTGTTACTTCATTTGGAAATTCAAGATTTACGGTTGATATAGGCTCTGATTGTTCACAATTAGCTTCTTTTGCCAGAGAAAAAACATCTGCCAATTCAAGACAAAAAGTATCATCTGTGCTGTCAGGGTTTTGATAAGTTAGCGTTTTTGATGTAGTTGCATCTTCTCCATATTTTTCCATTACGCTTATTATGCCTTTTGTTAAATTATTCATAGCAGCATATATGTATACTTTTGATTTTTGAGTATTAGGTTTGAAAGTTGTAAGTAAGAAAGATGAAATCAATATAATTATTCCCATAGCAAGAAATAATTCAACTAATGTCCAAGCTTTTTTTTTCATTTTTTATTTCCTTTTGATTTATTTCGTATTTGATAATTCTATTGCACACAAGTATTCATGGTAGCATGCTTGAAGCCAAGAGTAGCCCACACTATCGCAATAGCCCCCTGCAACAATTTCTCCACCAAAAGCTATGCAATCCGCTCTAAGAAAAGGAACATTTCTATTTAGTCGATTAGTAACCCCGTTGGGTCCGCCTATTTGCATAACATTGTATCCGAAAGGTATGTTCGTTGCCATAAAATTAATGTTTTGACTTCCTGTGCATATTGGAGAATAGTAAAATCCGTATCTTTCTTCATCTTCTTTATTGCAGTTGATAGGACTTAAAGTGCCTCCTATTCTTCCTGAGGAATATACTCTAATTGGAACTCTGTCAATTCCAAAACTATTTTCACCTTTTGAGCCATCTACATCAATAAAGAAATCTTTTACATATGTATCTTCGTATCTGTAGGGTGGTTTTTCAAGTCCCCAAATTTCAATTTTTGTTTTTTTTATCGTGAAATTTTTAATGTAATTTGAACTTGTATCTATGCAACTTCCGTCATTATTTGAAAGTTTTTCACTTAGTGTTTTACATAAAGAATCTTCATTTTCATTAAAAAGATAACTTTGACTTTTATATATTTTATTAATTTCTTCTTGTATTTTTTGGTATGCAATGTTGCTGTTTCTGATAAATCTTTTTTTAACAGGATTATAAACTTTTATTGAAAAATTAATTGTGACTATTATTAATATGATCGCTATAATATATCCGATCGTACTTAAAATCATCATTATTTGTTCTTCGTTATTTTGTTTTTTTTTGTTATATCCTCTAGGCATTCTTCGTAACTTCCATAACTTTTATATATATTTAATTTTATCTTTTCTTTTGTTACATCAAGCACTGTTTCATTTTTTATCGTTATAATTTTAATGTTATTCTGTGAGCATGATAACACACTAATTGAACCTAAGGCATCATACGGAACAATTAGATATTCAACATTTTTGTTTTTTATTTCACCTTCATTATATTTTTTTATCTCTGGAGCAATGTTTAGCCCTTGCATTACACAGGGCAAATAAGTTGAGCTTATCATCTCCGCTGCAACTTTTTCGTTTTCAATTTTTTGGGATATTTCGATATCATTAAATGCAGGGGCATGTGCTGCCGGAATCTTAAATTCTTTTGTTATTAGGTGAGATATTATAGCTTCTATTCCCCCTATGGGATCAATGCCATTACCGTCTGAATAGTTTATATCTTCGGCATCTTCGTTAAAATAACACACTACGGCAATGGCTTGAGCTCCTTTTTTAATTAGTCTTTTAGCTGAATCTATTATTGTATCTGGATTTTTTATATTTCCTGATGAAATACCGTTTTCAATAATTATTTCTACCCCTACAGGTTTTTTTGTATATTCAATTCCTATTGTTTCTATTCCTTGAACCATTTTTAGAGAGTTTATTGTATTAATGTGAACATTTATTATATTTTGTGGTATGGCAGAGTCAAAAATAACACCTATTTTATTTGTTTTGGTTTTTGGTTTTGGATTAAATGATATATTTCCTTTAAAAAAATCGTCAAATAAGTATCCTTCAAGATATGCCATGTCGGTATTAATTGCGCTTAATATACCACCATTTACAGCATTTGGATTAACTATGCAATAAAAATATTCGCTAAATTTTCTTGCAATATATCCGAAATCACCTGCATAGCCACCTATTTTTGCACCAATTCCTGTTGGTATAGAAAGAGCGATAATTGGTTTTTTCATTTTAATAACCTCTTGCAATTTTTAGCATTAGTGTGTCAATTACTATTTTATCTGATAAATTTGCATTTGATTGTTTAATTGCCGTATTGATAGAGTACATATCATTTTTAATTTTTTTATAAAGCTCGGTGTTAAAATTGTTCTGTATGATTAATTCTTTTAGAAATTCAAGAAATTTGTTCAAAATAATTTCTGTGTTTAAGTTTTCTTTTATTAATTTTTGAAGATTATCAGAGATTTCTATTGCTTTTAGATAATTAATTTTAGGATAGTCGCAAATTATTGGATAAATTTCTCTATAAGATAAATTTTGTTTTTTTGAGTTTAATTTGAAAACAAGACACCGTGAAACTATTGTTTGCAATATGTTTTCTTTAGATTTGGTTAAAAATATAAATGTAGTATTTAAAGGCGGTTCTTCTATAGATTTTAAAAGTGCGTTGGGGGTTGTCGGATGGAATGTTGAATATTCTAATGGTTTTATAGAATAGTCTATTTCTTTGTATCCAAGGTTTTTAAAATCGTTTAGTTCATCATTTTCATATTTTTTTTCATCTGAAGAAAAAAAGATAAAAAATCTGTGGTAATCGCTTGAAAGGTTTAATGATTGTTCAATTTTTTTTGCTTGTTTAACTGAAATTACTGTTTTTGATTCGTCTCCATCTCCTTTAAAGTGTATTTGTGAAACATTATTAATTGCAGGATGACTATACGATTTTATCCATTTGCAATTTATGCAGTCACAGTTTTTTTGGTCGTCGTTTTTGCAATTTAAAATTCTTGCAAGTTCAAGTGCAAATAGGTATTGGTTTTTCGTGTCTGTACCTTCAAAAATTATTGCCTGCGGAAAGTGTCTTTTATTTTTCTTAACAAGTTCTAAAAGTGTTGAAAAATAATTATATGCAAATGGAAATTTCTCCATAAAATATTCGTTTATCATTTATTACCTCGATTTTCAAGAAATGCAAGTTCGTATGCTAAAATCGGATCTTTTAAAATACCTGTTTTTAGCTTATATTCTGCATCAGTTAAATTTATTTTTAATCTTACAAGTTCTTCTAAATTGATTTTTTTGATTTTTTCAAGATTTTTCTTTAATACATATTCGTTTTGATTTAATTTAATTGCAAGTTCATGACTCGAACATATATGTTCATAAAGTTTTAATTTCACAAGATTACTGAAGGTTGATTGAATAAAAGCTAATGACGGCAAGTAGTGTTCTTTTTGTAAAAGCTCTGAAATATGGTATAGTGCTTGTTGATAATCTTTCTTTAGAATTAGATCAACAATACTATATATATCCGTATTATTTGATACGACATTTTTAATCATATTAGATGTAATTAAATCATTTGGATGTGCATATAATTTTAATTTTTCTAGTTGATTAGCTATGTCTCTTAGTGACGAGCCTACAGTTTGTACTATTAAGGAACATTCATTTTGGTTTATTTTTAAACCTATTTCACTTGCCATTTTTTTAATGATTGGGATTAATTTGTATTCTTCATAGGTTCTATAGCTTTGGAATTCTTCAGGTTTTGTCAGTTTAATTAATTCTTTGTATAGTTTTTTTCTACTGTCTGGTTTTTTCTTTTCACCTCTCGGAGTAGGACAAATTAATATTATATGAATTCTGTCTGAAATGTTATTAATAGCATCAATCAATTCTTTTGTTTGCTTATCATCAAGTTTTTCTTTATTTTTTGATTCAAGAAAATATTTTGCACATTTTATTTGAATGACAACATCACCAAACATCATGGCGTTTGTTCTTAAGAGTTCTGAAAATAAGGAAAAAGAGGGATTATCAACGGTTCTGTAATTAAGTTCGTTGATATTGTCTTTTAAAATTTCTTTTTTTATTTTTTGGGCTCTCTTTTCAATTAAATAATCTTCATCGCCCCACAAAAAATATATAGGCATATTTTTAACTGTTGATTAAAAGACTTGCTCCAATTACCCCTGCTGCATTTGCAAGCTGTGCAGGGACTACTTTAACTACTTCTTTTTGAATTGGCATAGCTCTGTCTTCAATGGTTTTTCTGATGGGTTCAAGCAAAATTTCTCCTGCGTCTGCGACTCCCCCTCCGAT
This sequence comes from Candidatus Gastranaerophilales bacterium, assembly GCA_944324475.1. GTDB lineage: Bacteria > Cyanobacteriota > Vampirovibrionia > Gastranaerophilales > Gastranaerophilaceae > RUG14156. The sequence continues at coordinate 843 of CALUWK010000023.1, read as the reverse complement.
TATAATTTTTTCTGGATTTAAAAGATTTATTACTGAGGCAAGTCCTATGCCTATTATTTCACCCATTTGTTTAAAAATTTGTAAAGATACAGCATCTCCTTGAAGTGCTGCTTGTGCAATTATATATGGTGTTATAATCCCGTCTGTTGCCATTTCTTTATATTTTGCTGATTTTCCTCCTGATATAAATTCTTTTGCCATTGAAACAATGGAAGGACCAGAGGCGTATGCTTCAAAACATCCATGATCGCCACAACCGCACAAAGGACCTTTATCAAGTGTCATTTTGATATGTCCTATTTCACCTGCCGCATTTGATGCTCCACGGACTAGCTTGCCATTTAAAACTATCCCCGAACCTATTCCTGTTCCAATTGTGATACAAATTAAGTTTTCGCAACCTTTTCCAGCTCCAAAGTTTAACTCTCCCAAAGCAGCACAACGAACGTCATTATCCAGTTTTGTTGGTATTTCAAATTCGTCTTCTATTAATTTTCCCAGAGGAATGTTTATCCAGCCTGGAATATTTGGAAGATTTTTAACCATGCCCGCTTTATAATCAATTTGTCCAGGTAATCCAAAACCGATTGATTCTATTGTTTTAGAGGATTCTTTTGTTTCTTGCATTAAGTCTTTTATGGCTTGTTTTATATTTGCAACTCCAGCTTCAAAACCCATTTCTGCCCTTGTTGGAGTTGTATTCGAGTATATTATTTTTCCTTCAAAATCTACAAGTGCAATTTTGATATTTGTACCACCAATATCAACACCAATTCTATATTTTTTCATTTTCCTCTCCTTAAAAAGTCATTATAAGAAGATTTTATCATAAAAAAATTAAAT
>CALUWK010000022.1 GCA_944324475.1 Candidatus Gastranaerophilales bacterium | reverse complement strand
TACCCCCAAGCGAATTCGAATCGCTGTCTACACCGTGAAAGGGTGTTGTCCTAGGCCTCTAGACGATGGGGGCATAAAACTTATTTCTTTTCGCCATACACAAACAAACCAATAATATCATTCAATTTATTTAATTGTTTTTGATAACTTGCAGCTTGTTTTTCTAATGTACGAATATTGCTTTTATATTCTTGAATTGTATAATTACAATCCTTGATTGAGCTATTTAAACAATCCCTTACTCTTTGAGCATCCTGAAGAACTGTCTTCATAGGTATTCCAAGAGCTTCTATTGTTTGTCTAATTATTTGAGCTCCTGTTTGTCTTGGAACCCCTGTGGGCAATTGAGAAATCAATCTCTTTAAAACATTGATGTTGTTTGGCATTTCAAATTCTTCAACATCTTCTTCATTTTCAATTGATAATTTTAAATCAGGATTCGGAACAACTTCATCTTGTTTAACCGTAAACACAGGTTGATAGTCTTTTGCACTTCCGCCGAAATCAAAAGAACTTTCAGAAGAAGTATCTTCAAGACCATCCAGTGATAATTCATCACTATCATCAAAGCTGTCCATTGGATTTTCAGAATTCATTTCCGTTGTTTCTTCAAAGTCCTGTTGCTTCAGTGCATCTACTATTTTTTTACCCATATTTTTTGGTAATTCTCTTTCTTGCATTCAGCAACTCCTTCTATGTTTACTTCAGAATAACTCTGTAAGTATATATAACCAAAAAAAAATTTGTTTGTCAAACTGAATAAATTATTTTTCTTAAAAAAAATTAATATGAAGTGTAAGATGTACCATTATGTTAAATATAAACCATCAGATAAATCAAAATCATCTGGTTCATCGTCTTCTCCAATCAAATTAATTTCATCAACAAAATAATTTAAATCTATATTTTGATAAATTAAAGCAATTAAATTTGGATTTTTATATAATTCGTTTCGCCATTTATGCAATAATTTTGCAGCATATTTTTTATCAGAACTTTCTTTATTTAATATTTCACTCGCTTTTTTTCCGCTAGAGTACGCCAACAATGCCCTTCTCTTAAAAGGTTTTGAAAAATGCAATCTTGTATTTTTCTTTACTTTAGTTTTCACAGCTTAATTCTTAAAATTACCATAACAGAACAAACTCCCGAAGATGGATTCGAACCACCGTTAGAAGAGCCAGAATCTTCTGTCCTGCCGCTAGACGATTCGGGAATATCTATTTATATTATACATTTTTTTAATTATTTAGCAAAAAAATTAATCTTTTGTATAATTTAAAAAAATAGACTTAAAAAAGATAATTATTATTATGATTAATTTTGATTTAAACTGGTATGATTCATTATTAAAATCATATTTAACACCTTCTGCAAATGTTTTTATAATTGCTTGGAGCATAATTTACATTACAATAGTTGCCTCTTTTATTTTATTTATTTCTGACGGAATTAAAAAAGAAAAAAAAGTTCCAATATTTATATTTTTAGCACAAATAATACTAAATATGTTGTGGTCTCCAATTTTTTTCATAGCACACAGTGTAATTTTTGCATTTATAATAGTTGTTCTTTTAATAATTACTCTTATGTTTAATATAATTCTTTTTTGGAAACATTCAAAAATTTCAGCAATTCTTTTAATTCCATATTTAATTTGGATTATTTTTGCGGGTTACCTAAATTTTATAATTTTAAAATTAAATTAAAAAGCGTCGGATTACCGACGCTTTATTTTATAAAATGTCTCTGTTATTTGCAACATTCTGAACAACCGGAGCAAACACATCCTCCGAGTTTGTCCACAGCCTCTTCAAGACGAACTTTTATACGACCGTCCACTGCAATAGCTTCTCCGGTTTTTTCCGAAATTAAAAGAGGATTTATATCCAGCTCATCAATAAACGGATAATCAGAAACTAATTGAGATAATCTTAATAAAGTTTCTTGAATTTGATCCATTTGAGCAGGTGTAGTTCCCCTCGCACCTTCAAGTAATTTATATGCTTTAACTGATTTAATCATTTCAGAAGCGTCAATATCAGTTAAAGGTGCGATTCTAAATGTTACATCCTTCATAACCTCAATAAAAACACCGCCCAAACCAAACATCATCATTGGCCCATACTGGGGATCCGTTGCAATTCCCGCAACCATTTCACGATTGCCCTTGACCATTTCTTGAATAATAACACCTTCAAGACCTTCAATAAGACCTTTTTCCGTTAATTTTGCAATTAGGTCATTATATTCTTCTCTTAACTGTGCTTCCGATTGAATATTCACTCTAACACCGCCTACATCAGTTTTATGAGATGTTGTCTTTGATGTCATTTTCATAACAACCGGATAGCCGATTTTATTTCCCACTTCAACAACTTCATCAATATTTGTTGCAAAACCAGATTTACATACTCTTATTCCATAAGCATCCAATACATCAATAGATTCACGAGTTGTAAGTTGTGCTCTGCCTTCAGAAATGGATTGTTTAATAATTTCTTCAGCACGAACTCTGTCAACATTATAATTCGGAATTTTTCCTTCAGGGCGATTTTGCCATAATCTTTGTTGATTTAATCTGTGCAATCCTTCCGCAGCTTCTTCAGCATACATAAAGAACGGCATGTTAACTTTCATATCAGATAATTTAGAGAAAAATTCAGATTTGGTCATGAATACTCCAATTATAGGTTTAGTAGGATTTTTAGCCTTAATTTCCATCAAAGCTTCAGCTACATCAATATCTTTTAAGCCCAAGAAAGGAAGATAAATAGTTATAACCATATCAACATTCTCATCAGCCAAAACTGTTTCCAATGTTTGTTTATAATGTTCAATAGGAGCAGAAGCTATCATATCAATAGGATTTTTAACAGATGCAGCTGCAGGCAAGAAACTTCTCAATTTTTCTTTTGTTTCTTCTGTAATTTTTGCCATTTGCAAACCATATTCACAAATAGCATCCGTTGCCATAATACCCGGACCGCCGGAATTAGTGATTATTGCAACCCTATCGCCTTTTGGAATCGGACAAGAAGCAAAAACTTTTGCTGTTGAAAATAAATTCTTTAAAGAATATTCTCTTATAACACCAGATTGTGCTAAAAGTGCATTAGCTGCCTTATCAGCACCAGCCAGCGAACCAGTATGTGAACTTGCAGCAGAAGCTCCGGCTGCAGAACGACCTGCTTTAAGAGCTAAAATTGGTTTTTTCTTTGAAATTCTTGAAGCTAACTTTCTAAAATTAGCAGGATTTTGGATTGATTCCATATATAACAATATTTGCTCTACATCATCTTCATCTTCCCAATATTCAAGAGCAGTTTCAGCATTAACGTCTGCTTGATTTCCGATTGAAATAAATTGAGCAAAACCCAAATTTAAATCTTTTAAAATATTTAAAATACCGCCGCCTAAAGCACCTGATTGAGATACAAAACCAATATTTCCACGTTCAGGTAGTGATTCTGCAAAGCATCCGTCCATTCTGATGTCAGGATGAGTATTAACAACGCCCAAACAATTTGGACCAACACATCTCATTCCGTATTCTCTTATTTTTGAAAGCAACTCACTTTCTAATTTAGCTCCTTCAGCGCCCGTTTCTTTAAAACCGGCTGTAATTATACATAATCCCTTTATTCCTTTTTGATGACACTGATCAACCGTTGATAAAACAAATTTAGCATTTACAACAATAATTGCTAAATCAATTTCATCGGGAATTTCAAGAACGCTTGTATAAGCTTGCAGACCCTCAATAATACCACCCTTTGGATTAACAGGATAAATTTTTCCATTAAAATTATATTCCTGCAGCCTTTTCATAATATCGGAACCAATTGTATGTTCCTTTGTAGAAGCACCGATAACTGCAATAGTTTTCGGTTTCATAATTTTGTTTAGCATTTTTTATCCTTTCATATTTTATTTTTAATATCCATTTGGAATAAAATCTCTTACTCTGAACTTAGCTCCAAGAGATTTTGCTATAACTTCACATCGCTGAATGTCAACAGGATAATTCGGGACATTTGCAACAACTGAAGCTATTGTAAATATTTTTTCCTCAACACAAGCCCTAATAAATCTTTTTACTTCTTCATAAGCATTTTCAATTTTAGGGTTCGAGATTTTATTATAAACTTCTTCATTTTGAGCATTTAAACTAACAGAAATTATATCAATATAAGGAGCAAGCTCAAGCACCACATTTCTTTTATGAATAGCATTTGCATGCCCGTTTGTGTTTATTCTTATTTTTAAATTCGGATATTTTTCTTTTAAATATTTTGAAACTCTAACAACTTCATCAACTCTAATTAAAGGTTCTCCGTACCCGCAAAATACAATCTCGCTACAATTTAAAATTACGTCTTTTTTAAGTTCAATTTGCTTAATTACATCATTAGCTAAAATATTATCTTTATCAAGCCATAATTTTGCACCTTGCACATCCTCTTTTTGGTCTCTAACGCAAAAAACACATGCATTTGTGCATGCGTTTGTCATATTTATATATGGCTTACCATCCAAAAAATATAATAAATTTTCATTTACTTCTATCATATTTTTATTCTAACTCAACAATAATCTAAAACAAGAATTAATTAAAAAACAGGTAACATCATTGAATTATTTGGTCTCGTAACATAATCAAGAGCCCTTTGATGATTAATTTCCCTTGTATCAAGTTTTATTTTTGGTGATTGATTTTTATCGTTTTCTTTAATAGCTTTTTCAACTTTTTCTGTCTTTTTCATATTTGATGTATTTATTAAATTAGAATTATCTTCAACATAATTAATTGTAGTGATAGGAGTATCCAATAAAAGCGGGGTTTCTTCTCTTGCAAAAACATTTTGAAAACTAAAAAATAAAAAGAAAACTAATAAAACCTTTTTCATAATAAAATCCTTAAAACACTTCTAAATAATATCATAATTTATTTTAACAGACCCATCTCTTAAAATTTTATAACTATTTTCCTCACATAAAATAACTGTTGAAGGTAAATTTTCATTCTCTGTATCTTCAATAGGTTCAATAATTGTAGCCAAAGATGAAAACTTTTCTTTTGCTTCTTTATAATTTTTTACAGGTGGTTCCGATGAAATATTACAAGACGTTGTAGCCAAAACTCCACCTTGAATATTTTTTGTTAATTCCATAAAATCATGGCTATTTGGAATTCTAATCCCGACAGTATCAAGAGGTGTTATATAATCAGAACACATCTCAGTCTTTTTAAATATTAATGTTAATCCCCCCGGAAGGTATTTTTCTATTAATTTATAGGCGTAAGAAGGTATATCTCTAACATATTTCTTTAAGGGCTCAAAATCATAACTCATTAAAATCAAAGGTTTTTTGATATCTCTTTTTTTAATTTTATAAATCTGATTAATCGCAACCTTATCATCTGGTAAAGCTCCAAATCCCCAAACCGTATCCGTTTTAAAAGCAAGAACTTCACCCCTTTTTATATCAAACATTTTTTCCTTTCAAAAACTTAGATTTTAATTTATCTTTTAAATCCTCTAAATATTCAACCCTAAATATATGGGCAAATGAAACATATATCCCTGCAGTTATACAAAACACAAAAATTACTCTTATAATTTTTGTAATAAAACTCAAAGGAATAATTTTTCCAATACCAAAATTAACAATAAATCCTACACAAAAAGCGATAAAAGCACACAGAAGAATTTTTAATATTTCTTTCAAAAAAGCTCTATAACCAATAGATATTTTTTTTCGTATTAAAAAAGCAAGAATGGTCCCATTAATTAAAGTTATAATAGCAGTAGACAAAGCAATTCCATTGATTCCCATCGGACCTACCAAAAGGGAATTGAATATTAATTTCAAAACGATAGAACCCATTGCAATAAAGAAAGGAGTTCTTGAATCGTTAAAAGAATAATAAAGTCTTGTAATAGAATCACGAAACATATATGGAATTATTGATAGCGAAATAAAAAACAAAACTTCAGATACCATTAATGTTGCACTATGTGAAAAAGCCCCGCGCTCAAGAGCTATTGAAATCAAGTCTTGACCTGAGATAAAAATAAATATCATCATAAAAGTTCCGGCTAAAATTAATGAACCCACCCCTTTGTTAAAATAATACCTAACCTCGTCAAATTTCTTTTGAGCAACAAGCCTTGAAAATAATGGAAACAAAGGAACTAAAAGTGCAGATAACATCAATCCAACCGGAAATTGAAAAATTCGATTGGCATATCCGTATGCCGTCCATTGACCCGGCTGCAAACCTGATGCAAAGAAAATATCAACATATATGCCAATTTGACCAATGGTAGAAGACAAAAAAGCTGGCATTAAAAGTTCAAGTATTTCATTAAAATTCCTATTATTAAAAAAATCAAAAACAGGTTTAAAAGTATATCCAAGCTTAACAACAATCGGAGTCTGCATTAATAACTGCATTATTGCCCCTATTGTTGTTCCTATTGCAAGGTAAAACCCTGTATCATCACCTTTTGAAAAAATTAAAGTTAAAATGATACCAAAAGAAAGCATGGAAGGAGCAATATTAGGAAGTAAAAACTTATTATATGTAACCAAAATACCGTAATACAAACCCAAAAGTGCACCTACAACAATAACAGGAGACATAATTTTAAGGTGATAAGCAGCCAAATTCATAAGCTCCGGAGTTGCCTGAGAAATTATTACATTCATAACCTGCTTAGGAAAGAAAAAGCAAATCGCAGCAATTGAACCAAAAATTAATATCGAAAAAGTTTCGAAAGTATTAAACAATCTCTTTACTTCGCTATCGGGTTTTTGATTAAAATTTTTAATTATTTTTGAAAAAACACTCACAGTAGCGCTATGAAAAGGACCACCCATGCCTCCTAAAATAACAATTGCAAGAGCAGGAATTTGATAAGCATAAAAATAAGCATCCGATACAATACTTGCACCATAATAATTAGCAACTATTACATCTCGCAAAAAACCTGCTATTTTGGATAACAAAATTACAATAACTATAAGACCCGCACTTTTTAAAAGACCTGTTGAATTAGTCGAATTATGTACTAAAAGTTCCTCGTCCTGCATTTTAATTAAATTCCACTCTATATATTACATATTTGCCTTTATTTTCATGAGTTAACGGAGCAAAATTAACTGTATTTATCCCATTTTTTAAATACTGAGTAATGTCTATTTTAACAACTTTATTACCTGAAATCTCACGTGTACTATTAAATTCTAAATCGTTAATCTTAAAAGGGAACTCGCTTGTACCTTTATGATTATTTATGTATAAATATGCATTTTTATAAGAATTTTTATCAAAATAAAAATCTGTTTTATACCAAACATTATATTCATTATATAAAACGGTTAAAGGATGGGTTGAAATATCTATATCCGTATAATAATGTTTCAAAATTTCTGGGTATTTTTTACCAGCTTTAGCAAGATTATAGGCTCCAAATTGACTCATTCCTACACCATGACCAAAACCTCCGCCTGTAAATTTAAAAATTTTTGGATAAGTTTCATCATCAAATGTACTAAACAAAGCTATTAAACCTGTCTCTTTTTCTTTGTTAACATTTTTTTCTTCACCAACTGTTTCTATAAAGAAATTTGCACTTGGAAGAATGGCATTATTCTTCTTTAACACCCTTCTTATTCCAAGCTCTTTTTTTATTTTATATGTTCCTGTTTTAGCTACTATTTCGAGTTCTGTAATCTTACCTGATTGAGTTCTTTTTATTGGTTTTATTTCTTTTAAACCTTCAAGTTTAATATCTCCATCATAAGAAGGACTCACAAGACCAGCTTTAGATTGTTGCTGGAGAGTTGTATGTAATATATTTTCAAGCTCTTCACGAGTAAATTCAAAACTCCACCTGTATTTTGGAGAATTTGTGTCGATTCCACCTTCCATTGAAGAATAAAACTTTTTAACATCATCTTCAGTAACTAATGGCTTTTGACCTTCTTTATCATATCTTGCTTTTAAATAAGGATGAGTATCCGAAGGAGTGCCATTTCCGAAAACATCGTCCCAATCATCAGTTATACCACCTGAAGTTGAAAAATATTGTGCCATTATGGGTTTTTCTTTATATAAGGCATATATTCCCATAGTTTCACTAACGGCTTTGTCGGAAATATCACGATAAGAATTTACACCATAATATACTTGAGCAGCAGTTGAATCAACAAGATCATAATTTGGATTCATATTTGCATTTGTTGCATAATTTCTTGCAGCAACAGCTTGAGCTTTAAGTGCTTCTAATCCAAAAGATACAGGCATTTCATTAGAAACTACACCCCTTAAATAATTTTGCATATCTACAACATTAATTAAATTAAAAGTGGCATTATTTTTTGAAGATCTTATTTCAATCATACCCTTATATTTTGCAGGCGTACCCTTCTTATTCAAATCCAAAATTTCAATTTCAGAATTTGAACTAAATAATAAAGGTTCTGATAATTTTTCAAACTTTAAATCATTTTCAACATAAATGTAATATAAAGTATCTTTTATTTTAACTTCAATAATTTTTTCAGGTTCAATAACGCCAATTTGAGCATTAGAACCCGATTGAGACATACTGATTATAGAAATGGGAGTTTTTGATAGCATCTTTACATTTGTATATTCAAACCCGTTTTTATTTGAAATAGCAACTTTTATAACCTTTTTCTCCGAAGCAGAAAAAACCGGATTAATAAAAAATAAACTTAAAATTAACAAAAATAAATACTTAATTCTCATATTTATGATTTTACAATTAAAAATTATTAATGTAAAATAATTATGTTTATGACTTTGAGGAGAAATAAGATGGCTTGTGATGAAAATCTTAGAAAATTCAGCCCCATTCAATTATTAAACTTTTGTATCGGTTTTTTTGGTCTGCAATTTGCTTGGCAAATGAGAATAATTTTATCAGGACCTTTGACAGAATCTCTTGGCGCGAGTCCGTTATTATACGGGTTAATATGGTTAGCCGGCCCCGTAACGGGAATTGTTGTACAGCCAATAATAGGCGCACTTTCAGATAATACATTTACTCGTTTTGGAAGAAGATTGCCATATTTGTTTTTTGGTGCATTATTTGGTGCAATAGGATTAATATTACTTCCAAAAAGTGAACTTTTGAGCAATCTTTTCGAACAAAATCATCCTAAATTTTTAGCATTATTTATTGCTGCCATATTTATATGGGTAATTGATGCTTGTGTTAATGCTGCGCAAGGTCCATATAGAGCTCTTATTCCGGATAATATTCAAAGAAATCAACACGCAATAGCTAACTCATATCTAAGTTTTGCAATAGGCTTGGGCTCTGTAATTGCAGCAGGAACTGCCCCCTTTTTAAAATGGGCATTTAATTATCAAATGTCGGTTGATGCGCAGTTTACCATGGCAGGTTTAGCTTTTATATTAAGCATGCTATGGACTTGCATAACATTTAGAGAAAACAAAGTAAGCAAGGAATGTCTTGTTGAAAAAAAACTCGAAGCTAAAAAAACCGCATCAAAACCTTTTATTGAAAATGTTAAAGAATTTTTATCTGCATCCCCTGAAGTTGGAAAAATATGCATGATTCAATTCTTTGCTTGGATCGGCATAATGAGCCTTATGATATTTTTTACTCAATATATAGTACACATCTTATATGGAATACCAAATACAACGGAACTAGCAGATAATATAGTTAATTCGTTCGGATCAAAACAAATAGAAGCACAAAATTTTGCATCGGTTTGTTTTGCGTTTTTTAACTTAATTTGTTTCATTATAGCAATTCCAATAGCTAAAATGGCGGAAATAAGAGGGAATAAAAGAGTTCATGCAGGTGCATTATTCTTGATGGCGCTTGCTTATATTTTAATAACATTTATGCCAAACAAAGTAACTATATTTTCTGCAATGGGGTTAGCTGGAATAGGCTGGGCATCAACTTTATCGTTACCTTTCGCAATGTTATCAAAACATATCAAAGAAGGAACTGAAGGGTCAGCAATGGGAATATTTAATATCTTTATATCTGCCCCTCAAGTCCTTGTATGCACACTATTAGCCTGGTTTATCAATATTTCAACATATAAAAATGCAAGCGGATATGAAAATAATCATTGGGATTATGCATTTATGTTTGGAGCTGTAATGCTAATAATTGCTGCAGTAGTAACACTTTCAGTTAAAGAAAAAGAAGATATTGAATAATTAAAAGCCCCATTAAAAGGGGTTTTTTAATAAGATAAAAAATATATATAAAAAATAAAATAATCCGCAAATTAAAAGTGAACAAAGTGTGATTTTTTTATTCAATAAAATTTCTAATATAAATAAAAACAAACAAATAACAACCAAAAAAGTATTGATTAAAAGATTATTATTTAAATTCCAATCAGTTAATAAAATACCAACAGAAAAAGTTATAGTTGCTTGAAAAATTACTCCACCTAAAATATTTGCTATTGCAAGATCATCTTTTAATGATTTTATCCAAATAATACTATTGACGCATTCAGGCAATTCTGTTGCAAAAGGAGTTATTATCAAACTTAAAATCAAAGGACTAACGTTTATTGCCTTTGAAAATATTTCAATTTCATCCACAAAAAAATGGGAAAATATAATCAAACTCAAAAGGGAAAGAAAAACTTGTAATAAAATTAAAAATAAGTTCACCTTCTTAAAAAAAGGAAGGAACTTTAATATAATTAATCCTTGAAGTTCTTGTGCTACAAAATTTTTTTTAGATTGATTTAAAGTCCTCAATACAAAAACAAGATAAAGAGTAATAAGATAAAAAACCACAATTTTTTTAAAAATAAGATTATCTGAAAAAGTTAATAAAACGGCGGGTATATAAGCCAATAAAAAATATCTACAATTTCTTAAAATATTTTCATATTTTAAATCCAAATATAATTTTCTTCTTTTTTTAAAAATATATAAAACAATAATACTAAAACCTAAAACAAAAAGAGCAAAAGTACTCAACATAAAAGGGGAACCAATTATTGCTCCCAAGGCAACATCTTGGGCTAAATCAACATTTTTTTTAAAAAATATAGCACCAAATATTGCAACTAAAGGGACAACAGTTTCAGGCAACGAAGTTCCAACCACAGCCAATATAGAACCTATTGCACTATTTCCCAATTTTAATTTTAAACCCAAATGCTCTATGGCATTTGTAAAAAATTGACAAGTATAAATTATTGCAACAATATAAAATAAAATTAAGACACTATGTAATAAAAAAAACATTTAATTTCCTTTTGTTTTTGTGATATTCTATTTGCAAATGGAAAGAGAAATTATAAATTCTATAAAAAAATCCTCTCGGGTATTAATCATAACACATGTAAATCCTGATGGCGATACTTTAGGAACTGCAAGTGCATTAAGGTCATACATAGGCAAAAAAGCCGATATTTTAGTTCAAATCAAAAACAAAACTCAATTTCCAAAAATGTATGAATTTTTACCCCATATCAATTCGGCTCTTTTATTATCCGAGGTTAAAAACGATTATGACCTTGTTATTGCAGTTGATGTTGCATCAATAGACAGAATAATTGAAAATGCAAGAAAAATCTTTGAAAATACCAAAAACACTATTGTCATTGATCATCACAAAACAAACAAAGGTTACGGAAAATTAAACTACATAAAGGGTGAGCTATCCTCTGCTTCAGAAGTTTTATATGAAATATTCAAAAAAGAAAATATTAAAATAACAAAAGAAATAGCCACTGCTCTATATTGCGGAATTTTAACGGATACCGGATGTTTTAAATATGAAAATACTACTCCACAAACATTTAAAATAGCTTCAAAATTGGCAGACACCGGAATTATTACTTCTGAAATTGCCGATTTTTGCTATTCCAATAAACCCAAAAATTTAATACTTTTTCAAAATTATCTTGTATCAAATGCAAAATTTCATTCAAACGATAAAATAGTTTATACTTTAATAACAAAAGAAATAATAAAAAAATACAATGCAACAGATGAATTTACGGAAGGTATATGTGAAACATTACGTTCGATAGAAGATATTGAAATTGCTTTTGTATTAAAAGAAACAGACTCAGGAACAAAAGTTTCGATAAGGACAAAAGACCTTGATGCCACAAAAATTACGGATAAATTTAAAGGCGGCGGGCACAAACGTGCAGCAGGCTGCACAATTAAGCTTGAAATAAATGAGGCACTCAAAAAACTTATTATCCAAGCGCAAACACTGTTATGATTAAGAAAATATACGAAATATTAAAAGAATACCTACAAAATCTGGTAAAATCCATAATCAGAGATGATTATGCTAATGCTGCGGGCGAAATGGCCTATATGACAGCTTTAGGATTATTTCCTTTTATGCTTTTTACAATGGCTGTTTTTGGTTGGCTTGGAAAAAAAATCTTTATAAATAAAATCATATTTGGTCTTTCAACAATAGCTCCTCAAGGTGTTATAGATTTAATTAACAGTGTTTTAGCTGAAGTTGTACTTTTTCAAAGTGGCAAAATTATGGCAATAGTAGGCTTTTTTATGACACTATTTTTAACATCCAACGCTATAGCAGTAATCATAAAAGGCTTAAACAGAGCAAATAACGTAGCAGAAAACAGAAGTTTTATAAAAGTAAGACTCTTAGCAATTTTAATGGTTTTTGTTAATACTTTTTTTCTTTTTATTAGCATAAATTTAATTGTATTAGGTAAAGTTATTCTAAATTTCATAGGCATTTATCTTTCTGTTCCGCAACATATAATTGACACTATTTTAATCACTCGTTGGCCTATAGCGTTTTTAATGTTATTTTTATTATCATCAATTAACTATTATGTTCTCCCTGCAAGAGATTTTAGCGTAAAAAGAAAAAGTGTTATTCCAGGAGCTTTGTTTTTTTGTGTATTTTGGTTAATAGGTTCATGGGCTTTTTCTTTATATGTTAATGCATTAGGTACATATAACAAAGTTTATGGAACAATCGGTACATTTGCAATTTTAATGGTTTGGTTATATTATTCTTCAATTATTCTTTTAATCGGCGGACAAGTAAATAACCAAACTTTAAGAAAACTAATTATTTTAGACAAGAAAAAACAAAAAAATGAAAAAGATTTTAATTAATTTTTTAATTTCAATTTTTATATTGTATAATGCAACAGATACCATAAACGCTCAAACAATAGATGAAAAAGTCGGACAAATGATTATTGTAGGCTTTAAAGGAGACAATATAAAATCAAAAGAATTTAAAAAGATTTTAAAATTTATTAAAAACAAAGAAATTTCAGGAGTCATACTTTTTTCAAAAAATATAAAAAACAAAAACGATTTAATTTTAATGATAGACAAATTAAAAACATGTTCTGATGTTCCAGCTTTTATATCTATTGACAATGAAGGCGGGTATATTCAAAGATTCGATTTCATAAATTTTAAATCAGCAAAAGAAATTTCAAATTTATCATATAGTGAGGCAAAAAAAGAATATTCTTTAATGGCAGACACTTTAAGCGAAATAGGAATAAATTTTAATTTTGCTCCAGTTGTAGATTTAGCATTAAATCCAGATTCAATAATTGAAAAAAAAGAAAGAAGTTACGGTTCGGATGCAAAAAAAGTTGCAAAGTATGCTTCAATAATGATTGAAGAACATAATAAAAAAAATATCATAACCTCAATTAAACATTTTCCAGGGCATGGTGATGCCACAGGAGACACACATAAGGGTTTTGTCGACAGTACAAATACATTTGACAAAAAAGAACTGCAACCTTATATAGAATTAAAAAAATACGATAAATTAAATACTGTTATGGTTTCGCATATTTTCAACTCAAATATAGATAAAAATTTTCCTGCAAGTTTATCTGAAAAAACAATAAACTTATTAAAAAATAATATTGGATTTGAAGGAGTTATAATTTCTGATGATTATGATATGGGAGCCATAAGAAAAAATTACTCCTTAAGACAAATTGTTGTAAATTCAATCAATTCAGGAATTAATATTATGATTTTTTCAAATAATATAACAAAAAATAATTCTTCAATTATAAAAAAAATTCATAAAATTACAAAAGAGGAAATTAAAAAAGGTAACATTAAACAACAAAATATAGATTCTTCGTATAAAAAAATTATAGAATTAAAAAGAAATATAAATTAATTTAAAATATTTCTGGTACTATTTTAAGACTTGTAGTAAAATTGGTTTATGTTAGATAAAAATGCAAACTATGAAATATTGTCATTTTCCATTGGAGACACAAAAGCCGGAACTAAAATGGGTAAAATGCAAATCAGGAACCTCTCTGATTTATCAGTTCTAAATTGTGTACTTTGGGAAGAAACTTTAAATAGAACCCCTGATATAGCAACAAGAGTTGGTAATATAATAAAAATAATCACTGCAAGTTATAATGAAAAATATAATAACTGCCTTTTAAATAATTTTGAAGTTCTTGAAACCGCAAGTCTTGGAATAGACGAAGAAAAGCGCGAGGAACTATTCAACAAAATTATTGAAATTGTAAATTCATTCAAAAAAGAAGACTTAAAAAATTTTATTTTAGATTTCTTAAATGAAAACAAAGAAAAATTCATAGTAGCACCCGCAGCAAAACAAATGCATCATAATTATATAGGGGGGCTTGTTGTACATACACTAGAATGTCTTGAATTTGCGCAAATTGTGTTAACAAAAGTAAAAAAATATATTAATCATGATGAAGTTCTTGCTGCTTGCATACTACATGATATAGGTAAAATCTTTGAATATGAAATTAATCTTGAATCAGGTATAATTGAATACAATGAAAAATTTAGAAAAGATTGGATAACACATTCTCAATTTGGTTTTTCACTTTGTATGTCGAAAGGATATTTGAATATTGCAAAAATGATAGCCGCTCATCATGGAAGAACAGAATGGGGTGCTATGATTGATTTAAACGAAAGAGATTTAGAACCCTTTTATTATATAATTCACCACATTGATGATTTGAGCGCTAAATTTGGAGCAACTAATGTCAGTGAAATAAAAAAATTATAAGAATAAGGATAGAAGTTATGAAATTTTTACAAGTTTTTATATTAAGTTTTTGTCTACTATTTTCTCTAAAAGCAAATGCCGCACATCAACTGTATGCAGATATAGACGGAATTAAAATTCCCTATGGTACAAAACTTGAGCTTTCAATGGCAGAAAATTTAACAACAAAAGAAATTATCCAAGGAGATATGTTTCAAGCATATTTAACAAAAGATATATACGTAAATAATAAATTAATACTTCCTTCAATGACTATTTTTCGCGGCAGAGTCGTTGAAGTTAAATATTCAAAAAGTTTATCACGTCCTGCATCTTTATACCTTAATTTAGATCATTTAGTAACAAAAACTGGAATGCAGTTACCAATTAATTCAGGCATAGCAAGTCATTTTGAATATGTTTTAAAATCCGACGGAGCTTTAACAACAAATGGCAATTATTTTAAGGCAGTAGCAAGAGACACTAAAAAAGCAGCGCAAATTGTTCCCAAGACAATTAAATGGGGAACTACAGCAGGAGACGATTTATTTAAAGGAGCAAAAATTATTTTTGTCCCTGTAGCAGCAACAGGTGGAGTAATTGCTTGCACTTGTTCCACAATATATAATACGATAGCAAATTTATTCAGACACGGAGACGAAATAGTTATCAAAAAAGGCACAAATTTTGATATAATTCTATTAGATACATTAGAAATACCTTCATAAAATGAAAAAACAAAAACTTTTAGAAGAAATAAAAGAAATTTTAATAAAAAATCATTTTTCATTGTCAAGCGCAGAAAGTTGCACAGGTGGTCTTATAAGCTCTTATTTAACAGATATTTCGGGAGCAAGCAAATATATTTTTCAAAATTTTGTTACATATTCCAATGAAGCAAAAGTTAAATTCTTAAATGTAAAGAAACAAACTCTCGAAAAATACGGTGCAGTAAGCTATCAAACCGCATATGAAATGTCTGAAGGACTTTTAAATTATGCTGATTGTTCAATAGCAACAACTGGAATTTTAGGCCCAACAGAAGGAAGCAATGAAAAACCAATAGGATTAGTCTATATTTCATTGGGATGTAAGAATAAAATAAAAGTAATAAAATACATTTCAAAAAAAGCCTCAACGAAAGACCGACACAAAATCAAAAAAGATATTGTTGAGTTTGCCTTAAAAGAACTTATTATATTTTTAAAAAATACTCTTAATTAAGTATATGTATAATTTTGCTTATTAAATATAATTAAACTGAGCAAGGAGCTATTATGCTTAATGTTATTATTGCAGATAAAAATAAAAACAGTAAAGATTTTTTAAAAAATTTTCTTGAAAACTGCCAAAATACAGAAATTATAGGATTTTATGATGATTTAAATCTGCTCGATACTACAAAAGAAAACTTAAAAAAAATTGATTTAATTATTTTTGATATAGATTCAAACAATGCGGATGAATTTTTAAAAATAGTAAAAAAAATAAAAGAAAAATTTAAAAACATTAACTTTATAGCACTTTCTTATGAAATAAATTCAGAACTTGTTACTAAAACACTAAAAGAAGGTGTTAAAGATTTCTTACTCAAACCAGTAATACCAAATATTTTTGAAGCAACAATTAAAAAAATAGAAAACGAAAAAAACAACATAAAAACAAATAATATTGCCACAATAAATATCTTTTCAAACAAAGGTGGTGTTGGAAAAACATCTTTAGCAGTAAATTTAGCCTACCAAATAGCCAAAAAAACATCAAAAAAGGTTTGTCTGCTTGACTTTAGTTTTAATTCAGAAGACGTCTGTACCTTTTTAAATATACAACCAAAATTCAATATTGACTTTATAGTTAATAATATAGAAACTTCGGATGAAAAACTGCTTCTTTCGTTAATGGATAACTACCAAAATTCAAATCTATACATTTTTTCTCCACAAAAAGAATTAAACATAAATTTTAAGTATACACCTCAAAAAATTACAAAAATTATAAATTCACTTAAACATATTTTTTCATATATAATTATCGATGCACCAAACACAATAGATGAAACCACACTTGCAATTTTAAATGGTTCAAATTTAACTTTACTGATTTGCTTGTTAAATCTAATATCAATTAGAAATTTACAAAAAAATTATGAATTATTTGACAATATAGGCTATAAAAATGATAAAATGAAAATAATAGTTAACAGATACATTGAAAAATCAGATATAACAATAAAGGATTTAGAAGATACCGTTAAAAGAAATGTGTATTTTAAAATACCTAATAACTATCTGACGCTTATCGATGCTATAAATCTTGGAAAAACAGTAGAAGAAACCAACCCTCAATCTAATATTGCAAAAGCCTACGGCTCATTAGCCCAAGAAATCATAAATCTAGACTTTTCAAATACTCATAGAGAATATAATCATGGAATATTTAACATACTCAGAAGAATGGGAGAATAAAGTTGTCGTTAAAAGATAGATTAAATACAAATAATAAAACTAACACGCAAAAAGATAATGAAAAAAATGAAATACCAAAATATTTTGAAACAAGCGAAATTGCAAATATAGAAACTCTAGGTATTTTAGAAAATCTATTTATTGATGACGATTTAAATTCAATATACGTAAATGGTCCCAAGAATATATATGTTGAAAGAAACGGTAAATATTCCAAAAGTACTTTAAGTTTTAGAGATAACGTGCAACTTGAAAATATAATTAAAAGAAACGCACAAAACGTAGGTTATGAAATTGATGATAAAAATCCTTTTATAAAATTCAACCATAAAAAGGGAATAAATGTACAAGCAACTCTCCCGCCTTTGAGTGTACCTGCTAATATTTTTATTAAATGCTACAAAGATAAACATGCAAATATTAAATTTTTATCAGAAAATCAAAGCATATCAAAAGAAATGGCGCTTATTTTAGAGGCACTTTCTAATATAAAAAACAATATAATTATAGCCGGCAAATCAAATACTCTTAAAACAACTGTCTTAAGCTCACTTTTGAAAATATTACCAAATAACAATAAAGGAATCTTAATTGATTTTGTTAATGAAATTGAACTAAATTTAAAAAATTACTCAAGCTTTGATTTTTCAAATATAAATGAAAATAATGAAATTTTAGATTCCATAATAACATCAAATCCAGACATACTTGGAATAAATAATCCGGATGATAACACTATATTTAACGTAATAAATAAGATACAAGAAGGATTTAAAGGAGCAATCATAACTATATGTGCTAAAAATCAACAAGAGGCAATGAATAAAATTGCTATTTCAATTTTGAAAAAAATTCCTAATCTTAATTTTGAAAAAGCAAAGCTAATAGCTTATCAAGCATTTAACCTTATGATTTTTTGCAAAAAAGATGAAACTGGAAAAAGAAGAATATCATCAATCTCGCAAATTGATACAGACGAAAATGATAATTGCCTGATTAATGATATATTCTTTTTAAATCATATTTTAGAACATGAATCAACCGGATTCATTCCTGATTTTTATGAAGAATCAAAAATAAATTCTTTGCCTATTAATTCCAACATCTTCGAAAAAACTTATAAACATACCTATCATAAAACAACTCAAAATGATGCAATGGAACAATTTATTAAAAAAACTTCAAATCAAGATATATTAAAAAGATTTAAAAAAGAACTTCCAACTCAAGAAATACCCGAAGAAGAAGCAATTAAAAAAGTTCAAGAAAAATTTGAAGAATTGAAAAAAATTGCTAAAAATGAAGAAAAAACAGAAGAAACAATTTCTGCAGAACAAAATCAACCCGAAACTAATATAGAAAATGACCAACAAAATATATGAAAAATTAATGAAAAAATGTATTGCTCTAGCTAAAAAGGGTGTTGGTAAAGTCGAACCCAATCCTTATGTTGGGGCAATAATTTATGATGAAAAAAAACAAAAAATACTTTCTTGCGGGTACCATGAAAAATATGGCGAAGCACACGCCGAAGTTAATGCAATAAAAAATTTAAAAAAAATCTGTAAAAACAAGACATTAATTGTAAATCTAGAACCTTGTTCCCACTGGGGCAAAACCCCCCCATGTAGCGATTTAATCATAAAATCAGAATTTAAAAAAGTAATTGTAGGAATGATTGACCCTAATCCACTCGTTAAAAAAAATGGCATAAATCAACTTAAAAAAGCAGGTATTGAAGTTATAGAAGGAATTTTAGAAAACGAATGTAAAAAATTAAATAAAATTTTTATAAAAAATATGGTACACAAAAAACCATACATCATGCTAAAAACTGCCACTACTCTTGATGGAAAAATTGCAACACCAATTTATAATTCTAAATGGATTACAAATGAATTATCAAGAAATCAAGTTCAAAAATTAAGAAGCAAACATTGTGCGATAATGACAGGCTCCGGAACAATTTTACATGATAACCCAAACTTAAATGTAAGAATTAAAAATAAAAAAAATCCAACAAGAATTATTTTTGATCCAAACAATAAAATACATATTGACCCTGATAAAATCAATGTTTTTAAAAATAACGGGGTAAGAATAATTTTAATTAACAATTCAAAAATAAAAACCCCAGATTACATAGAAAAAATTGAATATAATGATTTTAATTCGCTTTTTTTAAAGTTATACCAAATGGGCATATATTCAATTATGATAGAAGCGGGCTCAGGCTTAAATTCTGCACTCATAAAGGCAAATGAAGTTGATGAAATAAATCAATTTATCGCACCAAAAATTTTTGGATGCGGACTTGATTTTATAAAAAATTTTGATATTAAAAATGTTGATGAATGTGTTAAACTAAAAGATATTAGCACTAAACGCTTTGGTGATAATGTTTTAATTAATGCAATAATAGAAAAGGATTAAAAATGAAAATTTTAATTTTAAACGGTCCAAACCTCAATATGTTAGGTCAAAGAGAGCCTGAAATATATGGAATTGAAACACTTGATAAAATAAACAGTGAACTTATAGAATTTAAAAATAAAGAAAATATAGATGTCGAATTGGATTTTTATCAAACGAACCATGAAGGTGAAATTATAGACAAAATTCAAGAAGCAAATGAAATCTACGATGGAATTATACTAAATCCTGCAGCATATACACACACAAGTATAGCAATAGCTGATGCTATAAAAGCAATAAACATACCCGTTATAGAAGTTCATTTATCAAATATTTATGCAAGGGAAGATTATAGAAACATATCTTACAGTGCAAAAAATACACTTGCTCAAATTGCAGGTTTTTCTAAAAACAGTTACAAATTGGCACTTTTAGGTTTATATGAATATTTAAAAAATAATGAATAAAGAATTTAAATTTTTGAACATTATTAAAAATACTCTTGATTCTCCTAATTTTTTAGGTGACGACTGTGCATTTCTAAAAAAACAAAAAATAACAATAAGTACCGATGCTTTGATTGAAAATATACATTTCTCAAGAAATTATATGACAGATGAAGAAATCGGGAAAAAATCTTTACTTGTAAATATATCAGATATTTTAGCTTCAGGTGCAAAACCAAAATATGCTCTAATTAGTTTAAGCGGAAAGTTGGATAATAATTTTATCAAAAATTTTTATAAAGGAATAAATGCGATAGCAAAGGAATATAAAATAAAAATTATAGGAGGGGATTTAACCTCAGGCGAAAAACTGTCTATTGCAGTTACAATAATAGGCGATACTAAAAAAAGAAAAATATCATCAAGAAAAAATGCAAAAGAAAACTATATAATTGCAACAGTTGGTGAATTCGGCTCAAGTGCAGAAGGGTTAAAATGCTTACAAAATAATATTAAAAATGAATATTTTATAAAAATACACAAAAGCCCGAAACTTTACCCTAAAATATCGGAAGCTATTGCAAAAAAAACGACTGGACCTTATGCTATGATGGATTCATCCGATGGGCTTTTTGATTGTCTTTACCAAATTTCAAAACAAAGCAATGTAAAAATCAGTGTTGAATACAATAAAATACCCAAAAAAACCAACGACAAAAATTTGGTTTTATATGGCGGGGAAGACTATTCCCTTGTTGTGGCACTTTCAGAAAAAGATTTTAAAAAAATTAAAGGACTTACAAAAATCGGTTATTGCTCAAAAGGACAAGGGGTTTATATAGATAATAAATTAACAGAATATAAAGGATTTAATCATTTTGAATAAAAATATTGAAATATCAGCAATAATTACTGCAGGTGGCAATTCAACAAGATTTGGTAGCAATAAATTACTTGAAAAATTACAAAATTTAACCGTAATAGAAACAACGATTTTAAAATTTATTGATCTGGTTGATGAAATTGTAATCCCTGCACAAAAAGAAACAAAAGAATTTATTTTAAATTCACCGATTTATAATAATAAAATCAAATTCGCACCTGCGGGCAAAACACGACAAAAAAGCGTATATAATGCTCTTTTAACTTGTTCTAATCCTAAAATTGTTCTCATACATGACGGAGCAAGACCATTTATCGAAAAAAAAACAATAGAAAAAATAATAACTTTAACCAAAAAGGAAAAAGCCGTCATTGCAGGAACCATGGCCATTGACACCATTAAACAAGTACAAAATGGAAAAATAATAAAAACCATAGACAGAAAAACAATTTTTCAAGCACAAACACCACAAGCATTCGATTTTAAATTAATCAAAAAAATCCATGAAACATTTAAAAACAAAAATGATTTCACAGACGACAGTTCTATGGCAGAAAAATTCGGAATTAAACCAACTATTTTTGAAACATCAATCAATAACAAAAAAATAACAACAAAAGAAGATTTAATATAACATTTATAACTAAAAAGACTATTTATATTAATACAATAGTATATTTAAAAACTCGGTTAAATATTTTAGAGTGTTAAAAGATATTTGATGGGACTAATTTATGTTAACCGATAAAAAATTTCAAGATAAACAATATTATTGTATAGAATTTAAAAACGTATCCAAGGAATTGTTACCATGGCTTGAAAATTTAGCTTGGGAATATAGATGTAAAATCGAAAAAAAAGAATGGAAAAGCAAATACAACAATTATGTAATATATGATTATGAACCATTTTGCTCAGATGGTTTCGAAATAAATATAACTTTATCATCAAGACAAAGTGAATATTTAAATTTTGTAAGATACTTATATGATAATAAAATTCAAACCATAAGCTATCTTAAAAATTGTTTAATGCTTTAATCGTTACTTAAACCTTCAACGATAGCATCAGTTATTTTTTTAACCTGTTTGATTTGTAAATCTATACTACTTAAGTTCTTATATACTTTTTCATTTATAAAGGGGATTATTGCCTTTTTAAATCCGAGTTTTTTTGCCTCTTTTAACCTGCGTTCAATATTTTCTACATATCTAATTTCACCTAATAAACCTACTTCACCTATAAAAACCGTTGATGGAGATATTGGAATATCTCTTATTGAACTAATTATTGCAAGCGACAAAGCTAAATCATAACTTGGTTCAACAACATCTAACCCACCTGCAACATTCACATAGACATCTTGTTTTGATAAATTTAAACCGACTTTCTTTTCCAAAACTGCAATTACTTGCAATAACCTGTTATATTCCAAACCGACGGCAACACGTCTTGGATTTGAATAATTTGTTGAACCAACAAGAGCCTGTATTTCATGCAAAAAAACCCTACTTCCCTCTAGAGTTACAGCTATTGCACTGCCCGAAGCTCCTTCGGATTGTTCTATTAAAAGATTTACAGGTGAATTAACTTCAACCAATCCGCAATCTTCCATTTTAAAAACACCGACTTCGCTAATCGTACCAAATCTGTTTTTAATGCAACGCAAAATTCTATATTGCTTATATTTATCTCCCTCAAAATTAATTACACAATCAACCATATGTTCTAAAACCTTAGGGCCCGCAATATTTCCTTCTTTGGTAACATGTCCTATTATAACCGTTGTAATGTTTTTTTGCTTGGCTATTCTCATTAAAACATTTGTACATTCCCTTATTTGAGAAACACTACCCGAGGATGAAGCAATACCCGCACAAAACACGCTTTGTATGCTATCTACCACTAAAAAATCGGGCTTTATTACTTCAATTTGATTAATAACCTCATCTATACAAGTTTGATTGGTTAAATATAAATTTTCAGGTTCTATATCAAGTCTTTTAGCCCTTAATTTAACCTGCAGGGGGCTTTCTTCTGCACAAACATATAAAACTTTCAACTTTTTATCATTAATCTTTGTCTCGCAAATATTTTTTGTTGTCTGCAAAACCAAAGTTGATTTACCAATTCCAGGATCTCCAGCAAGTAAAACCAACGAGCCTTGAACAAAGCCACCTCCAAGCACTCTATCTAATTCATCGATATTTGTATTAAAACGAACTTTTTCATCAAGTTCTATTTCTTTAATTTTTGAAATTTTAATTTCACCGCCAACATTATTAGACGGTTTTGATGAAACAACCTTTTCAACACTTGAGACTATTTCCTCAACAAAAGTTCCAAATTGTAAACATTCTGGACACCTACCAAGATAAGAAACAGTTTCATATCCACAATTTTGGCATACCCATTTTGATTTAACCTTAGCCATAAAAATATTCTATCAATAATCTAAATAAAAAAACAAAAAAATTAATATTACTTAATAAACCCAAGCCAAATAACAATTTTTTTTATTTATATTATTTATAAAAACACAAAAAGGAGATCTTATGTCCGCAAATTCTATTAATAACCAAACAGAAAGAAACAGGCAGCCAAAAATAAGGAATAAAGGAATTATTAGAGCATCATGCATACCAATGGCAATTACTACTCCTGCTTCGATTGCTTCCATTAAACTTATAAATATCATGAAAAAAGTATCAAACATTTCAAAAGGTGATTCGATTGAATTATCAAAAGCTGTTCAAAAAGGTTTACATGAAACAGGTCTATATGATAAAGGTGTTAGGGTTTATAAAATTAAAGAAAACCCGACTTTGTCTGAATTTATGAAAAAAATTATAGAATTAGTGAAAAAATTTATCACAAAAAAAGTTGATAAAAATTCAATTAGTGAAACAGAAACTTTAGTTAAAAATTTAACAAAATATGATAGAAAAGATTTAAAAGCTTTAAATGCCATAACTGAAGAAGTCAGAGGCAATGAGGAAATTGCAAAATTTCAAGCGTTAATATTTAAAGAAGGAGCTAATGCTTGCTATTTACCGCATGCAAACAAAATAATAACACCCGATAAATCGCTACAAACATCAGTATTTCACGAAATGGGACACGCATTAAATAATAATGGCGGAATGTTACTAAAAGTTTTACAAAAAGCACGTCCTTTAGCAAAAATTACTCCAGCCATAATACTCCTTATTGCGCTATTAAATAAAAGAAAAACAACAGATAAGCCAAAAGAAAATGATTCCAAGTTACAAAAAGGTGCAGATTTTGTAAAGAAAAACGCAGGAATTTTAACAGGTCTTTCATTTATGCCAATGATTCTTGAAGAAGGTATAGCATCATTAAGAGGTCAAAAAATCGCAAAAAATCTAGTAAAAACTGGTGAACTTTCAAAAGAATTATTTAAAAAAGTTAAGCTGACGAATCTATGTGGTTTTGCAAGTTATGCACTTGCAGGAATTATTGGATATATAGGTGCCAAATTGGCGGTTAAGGTCAAAGATAAAATACAAGCAGAATACGAAACAAAGAAATACAATAAAATAAGTAGCTTACCAAAAAATCTTAAAACACACCAAGGATAGTTAATAAACATAAATAGGTTATTGGCTGTGGAATTATCACCGCCAATAGTTTTATATACTAATTTATATACTAAAAAAAATTAACCAGAACTAAAAATTCACTTTAAGAACAAATAATAAAAAGCTCGTTATCGCACCGGCTTCGCGGTTCTTGCTCCTGACAAATTCGCCTTCGGCAAGAATTTGAAACGTCGCTTAGGTACGGTTTCGCTCTGTTCGCCAGAGCTC
>CALUWK010000021.1 GCA_944324475.1 Candidatus Gastranaerophilales bacterium | reverse complement strand
TCCTAATCCGTAACGCTCGAAATCTCGCTAACGGCTTAGTAAAATCCTGTCATCCCGATTTTTCGTTTTAAAAAATCATTTTTTGAATCTTTCCTTATACAATACGAAATATACTTATTAACTCTTCACTTAAAATAACTTAATAAACTATATATACAGGTTATATAAAATATATATATGGGCACTATTAAGATACAAGTTGTTCTCTTTTCCACTCCTTCCTCCATATGCAGATTTTATAGCATTAATCCGGATTTTTCCGGATTTTTTTTGACTTCGCCGCTTCATTAATTGCACACAACAAAAACATTCTTGCCAAAGGTTGTGAAAAACTTTCAAATTCATCAAAAAGCTCACTATCATCTTTACCAAGTGAAATTATATAGCCATCTGCACGATAATTATTATTTACGTGAAAATGAGGAACGTTGCAAATTTTTTCCATATTATTGTATTGCATATCATAAGCTATATTATATAAATCCTCCTTATTTAATGCAGCAGAAGATCTGCCTGCATACCTTAAAGCAGAAGCTAAAAGCTGCGTTATAGAATAATCATGTAAATTTTTCCAACTAATTGAATTAATTTCTAGCAATAAATGTCTCATCAAAATAAGACTCATTCCTGACGAACAATAATCAATCAAAATATTCATTTTATCATCATTAGGATTTACACCTTTTTTGTCCAGATATTTTAATAATTTCAGTACGTTGGGCTTATTTACCAAATTACTGCAAATACTTTCATTTAAATCATCATCAATATAATTACTTAAAGAAGAAATGGGCGCAAATACAACATCAACACCAAGAGCAGACATAACTTCAGCTATACATGCAGGACTTGTACCCACAGAAATTAATCTATAATTATCTCCATATTTGTTATCTAAAAATTGTTTTAAAATCAGAGCAGCATTCGCAACAGTTTTTGGAGTACACTTTATTCCTTCTTCTTTTAAATTCAGTTGTTCTTGAGCCATTTTTAATATTTGAGGATTTCTTGATGAAATATCGCAAAATTCACCAAAATCAACTTTTCCCGCTCTGTTAATAAAAGAATTAAACTCATATTCGATTCTATTGTCATATGATTCTGCTAAAGCAGACCTTAAATATGAATCATAATTACTTCTTAAATTGGCGCAGAATGCAAAATTAAAATTATTTTTTATATCACGATAATTACTATTTATTTTAAAAAAACTCTTATAGCTTGAATAGTTTGAAATTTTCATAAATCACCTTTTGTGCTTATACAAAAAACGTGAAAAAAAATTTTTGCAAATATTTAACTTGTTGACGAAATATTATTAAAATAATAAACTGGTAATATATCAGAGTTTTAAACGAGGTGAATATGGTTAAAATATATTACGCTCAAGATTGCGATTTAAACAGATTAAATAATAAAACAGTAGCTATAATGGGATATGGTTCGCAAGGTCATGCTCACGCATTAAACCTTAAAGAATCCGGGGTAAATGTTATAGTTGGTTTATATGAAGGTTCAAAATCAGCCATTAAAGCTCGTGAAGCAGGCTTGGAAGTACTCAATGTTGACGAAGCAGCTAAAAAAGCAGATATAATTATGATATTACTTCCAGATGAATTACAAGCAGAAGTTTATAAAAAAGAAATTAAACCTTATCTTACTGAAGGAAAAACATTAGCATTTGCACATGGTTTTAACATTCATTATAATTTAATTGAACCACCAAAAAATGTTGATGTTATTATGATAGCTCCCAAAGGTCCTGGTCATACAGTAAGGAGTGAATATATCGAAGGAAAAGGAGTTCCTTGCTTAATTGCAATACAACAAGACTATTCAGGCAATGCACTTGCAAATGGTCTAGCTTATGCAGCAGGTATTGGCGGAGCAAGGGCAGGAGTGATTGAAACAACCTTTAAAATTGAAACCGAAACAGATTTGTTTGGCGAACAAGCGGTTTTGTGCGGGGGAGTATGTGCATTGATGCAAGCTGGATTTGAAACTCTTGTTGAAGCAGGTTATGCCCCAGAAAATGCATATTTTGAATGTATACACGAAATGAAACTAATAGTTGATTTGATATATCAAGGCGGATTTGGTGCAATGAGAAAATCAATTTCAAATACTGCAGAATACGGCGATTACGAAACGGGCAAAAGAATTATAACAAATAAAACAAAAGCCGAAATGAAAAAAGTTCTTGCCGAAATTCAAGATGGCACTTTTGCGAGAAATTGGATAAATGAATGTAATACCAATCAAATACATTTTAAAACAACAAGAAAACTTAAAGCGTCTCACCCTCTTGAAGCGGTTGGAAAAGAGCTTAGAAAAATGTATTCATGGAATGATGAAAAATAATTGGTAATTGAAATGGAAGAAAATTCTCTATCTATAGAAGAGGTTAACACTTGGCTTAATGAGTATAAAAAAACAACCGATGAGAAGACTAAAAAAAAGTTAAAAGAACTGGTTGTGCTGGCATGTATGCCAATAGTCAAGAAAGTTGCACATTCACTTGCAAGAAGATCTACTGACCCTGTCGAAGATATAACCCAAGTAGGTTCTCTTGGATTGATTAAAGCTGTAGATTTATATAATCCCGAAATATCTAAAAATTTCAAATCTTATGCAACATATCTTATTACAGGTGAAATAAGACATTATTTAAGAGACAGAATAACAATAATAAGAGCACCGAGAGAAATAAAAGAACTATCTTTTCGTGTTCACAAATTAACTTTAGAATTAACAGAAAAACTTGGCAAAACACCAACAGATAAAGATATTGCAGAAGCACTTCAAATGCCTACCGAAAAGGTGGAAGAGTGCAACAATCTTGACAGACGAACAACAACAATTTCAATAGACCAAATTATAGGTGCGGACGAAAATTCAATTTCATTAATAGAAAAAATTGAAGACGAAAGCCAAAAAGAAGCATTTAACTGTTATGAAAACAGAATGATTTTAGATGATGCAATAAGAAAACTGGAACCTATAGAACAAAAGTTAATTGTACTAAATTATTATGAAGGTTTAAATCAAAGAGAAATTTCAGAAAAGCTTAATATCAGTCAAATGCAAGTTTCGAGAAAATTAAAAAAAGCATTAACTAAGCTTTTTGAGATAATTTCAAAAAAAGGCTTAAAGCAATATGAATGAAATTCCCTTTGCGATTATGGCAATATATATTTTTATATTTGGTCTTTGTACAGGCAGTTTTTTAAATGTAGTTATTTTAAGAAGCCTTAGCAATGAAAATTTCGTTCTTTCGCGCTCAAGATGCCCAAAATGTAAAAAACAACTAAAATGGTACATGAACATTCCTGTATTTTCATATATTTTTTTAAAAGGCAGGTGCGCATTTTGTAAAAATACCATTTCTATTCAATATCCTCTTGTTGAAATTGTTTGTGCACTTTCTTTCCTTGGAAGCTATTTAGCCTTTAATATGACCTTGAAAACAATTTTTGTGTGTATTATCTTGTCTTTTTTTATATTACTCGCAGGAACAGATTTTAAAGAAACGGTTATTATTGATACTCATGCTTACATCTTAACTTTTATAGGATTATTGTATTCTATTTTAAAATTATCTGATATATCTTTGGCACAAGCTATAATTGGCAGTATCTTCGGTTTTCTATTTTTTGAAATACTCGCAAGGCTAACAAAAAAAATAATCGGAACAAGAATGTTCGGAGAAGGAGACAGCTTAATTGCACTTGCCCTCGGGGCAATTTTTGGATGTAAAATATTGGCAATTATAATTATCTTAAGTTTCATATTTCAATGTCTTTTTGCAATACCAATAATGGCTTACAACGCGCAAAAAAACAAAAAAAAATCCCTTGCAATATCATATTTATTTGTACTAATTGGTATGTTGAGCGTATTTTTTGTTAACTATTTTAAATTACTTAACGATTTTGAATATTTAATTTTTGCACTTCTTATTACTATTTTTCTTATGTGGGCTTTTAAAAATATTATTAAAGAAATACTAATAAAAAAAGACGCCTTAAATAATAAAAACGACGAAAATATTTTAAATTCATCATTTTATCTTATGCCATTTGGTCCAGCATTAATATTTTCAGCAACTATTTGTCTTTTTTTCTTATCAAATATCAAAGAAATTATCTTGAATTTTCTAATTGTTTAAGCAAGTGCTTGGCTAAAATCGGAAATTATATCGTCTATATTCTCAAGACCTACTGAAACTCTTACCATAGAAGGATTTATACCACAATCTATAAGTTGCTTATCACTAAGTTGCCTGTGAGTAGCACTAGCGGGATGAAGAACACAGGTTCTTATATCTGCGACATGAACTTCTTTTGAGGCCAATTTTAATTTATCCATAAATTCCATAGTCTCACATCTGCCACTCTTTAAAGTGATGCTCATGACACCCGATGTACCACTTGGAAGGTATTTTTTAGCTAAACTATAGTACTTATCATTTTCAAGCCCGGGATAATTAATAGATTTAATTTTTGGATGATTGTTAAAAAATTTCGCCAATTTAAGGCCATTTTCGCAATACCTCTCCATTCTTATAGCAAGTGTCTCAAGACCTAAATTTAACAAAAAACCACTCATACCCGAAGGATAACATCCGAAATCTCGCATTAACTGAGCTCTAGCCTTAATTATAAAAGGGCAAGCAGGGTAATCTCTCGTATAAATCATACCATGATAAGATTTATCAGGCTCTGTAAAATCAGAAAAATTGCCATTTGTGAAATCAAATTTTCCAGAATCAACAATAACACCGCCAACTTGCAAAGCATGTCCATCCATATATTTTGTAGTAGAATGAATAACTATATCTGCACCATAATTTATAGGTTTACACAAAATGGGTGTAGCAAAAGTATTGTCGACAATCAAAGGGATTTTATTTTTATGTGCAACCATTGCAAACTTTTCAATATCCAGTATTTGAAGTGAAGGATTTGACAATGTTTCACCAAAAATTGCTTTTGTATTAGATTTTATCATAGAATTTATTTCGTTTTCATTCGCATCCACATCAATAAAATCAACGATAATTCCAAATTTTTTTAAAGTTATTGCAAAAAGATTAACTGTGCCTCCGTATATAGCACTAGTTGAAAGAATCCTATCACCAGCAGAGGCCAAATTTAAAACTGAAATTAACGATGCTGCCTGACCGGAAGTTGTACACATTGCAGCAACACCATTTTCTAAATCTGCAATTTTCTTTTCAACACAATCAACTGTAGGATTGGTAAATCGTGAATAAATATGAGCTTTAGTCGGATCATCGAATACTTCCGCAATTTCTTTAACAGAATTAAATCTAAAAGTTGTACTTTGATAAATAGGCATTACACCCGGCCCACCATTTTGTGGTGAATAACCGGAATGTAGACATTTAGTTTCATCTTTCATTGATATATCCCTTTAAATTATATACCCAAGATAATATTAAAACTTTTTCATTGTATTTTGCAATAACACTAATTAATTAATGTATAAAAAACCGAATTTTAATTGGCAATAAAAATTTGTTTATATTAGAATATAAAGTGAAAATTTAGTAAATAAGGAGGTCAAATGGATCGTATTCAAGTAACTTCAGAAATTGAAGAAAAATGTTGCGTGGCTCGTGGCGTAAAAGGTTCTCCGGCTCCGATACCACAAGAAGGTTTATGGACAAAATGTAAGGAAATTAAAGATATTTCAGGATTAACACATGGTTGCGGATGTTGCGCACCACAACAAGGCACTTGCAAATTAACATTAAATGTTAAAGACGGTATAATACAAGAGGCTCTTGTTGAAACAATAGGATGTTCAGGCATGACACATTCTGCAGCTATGGCCGGTGAAATTCTCCCAGGCAAAACTCTTTTGGAAGCCTTAAATACTGATCTTGTATGTGATGCTATAAATGTTGCAATGAGAGAACTATTCCTTCAAATTGTATACGGAAGAACCCAAACTGCTTTTTCTGAAAATGGTCTTCCAGTTGGTGCCGGTCTTGAAGATTTAGGAAAAGGACTATGTTCAATGGTTGGTACAATCCACTCTACCAAACAAAAAGGTGTAAGATATTTATCATTAACCGAAGGATATATTTTAGAACTTGGATTAGATAAAAATGATGAAGTTATAGGATATAAATTTGTTAATCTTGGAAAAGTTATGGATGCTATAAAAGCTGGAGTTGATGCCAAAGAAGCCTATGAAAAAAATATCGGCACATACGGAAGATTTGCCGATGCTGTAAAAACAATAGATCCACGAAAAAAATAGTTTGTAGTTAAAGATTATAAAGGAAAATATAATATGGCAAAATTTGAAGGACAAGATAGACGCAAAGAAACACTTGATAAAGTGCTTAAGGAATATGGTTTTTCTTCTTTGGATGCAGCTAACGAATTGTGCTTATCCAAAGGAATTAATGTTGATGAAATCGTAAAAGGAATTCAACCAATAGCCTTTGATAATGCTTCTTGGGCATATACACTGGGTTGTGCTATTGCCATCAAAAAAGGCATAACAAACGCAGCCGATGCAGCAGAGGCAATAGGGATTGGTCTGCAAGCATTTGCAGTACCCGGCTCAGTTGGTGATACAAGAAAAGTTGGTCTTGGCCACGGAAATCTGGGTGCTATGCTTTTAAGAGAGGAAACAAAATGCTTTTGCTTCTTAGCAGGTCATGAATCCTTTGCGGCAGCCGAAGGTGCTATAGGTATAGCAAGAAATGCCAACAAAGTAAGAAAAGAACCATTAAGAGTTATTTTAAATGGGCTTGGAAAAGACGCAGCATATATTATTTCAAGAATCAACGGATTTACCCATGTAGAAACAGATTATGATTACAAAACAGGTGAATTAAAAGTTGTCAAGGAAACTCCTTTTTCAGATGGTGAAAGAGCAAAAGTGAAATGTTACGGAGCAGATGATGTTTCAGAAGGTGTTGCTATAATGATCAAAGAAGGAGTTGATGTTTCTATTACAGGTAATTCAACAAATCCAACACGTTTTCAACATCCCGTTGCAGGAACCTATAAAAAATGGGCAACAGAAAATGGAAGAAAATATTTCTCGGTTGCCTCCGGTGGCGGAACGGGAAGAACACTTCATCCTGATAATGTTGCTGCTGGTCCGGCTTCATATGGTATGACAGATACTATGGGAAGAATGCATAGCGATGCACAATTCGCAGGTTCATCTTCTGTACCTGCACACGTTGAAATGATGGGTGTCATTGGAATGGGCAATAATCCCATGGTTGGCGCTACAGTAGCAGTCGCTGTTGCGGTGCAAAATGCAATGACAAAATAACTTATAGAATATTGAGCGGTTATATATAACCGCTCTTATTTCTTTTTTTTGTTAAGATTTTTTATGAATGAAGTTGCCTTAAAAAATAAAAATTATTTAGCACTAGAATTTGATAAAGTGCTAATAAATCTTTCTAGATTTGCAAATTCAACACTTGCAAAAGAAGTATGCAAAAATCTCGAAATATATCACACGCAACAACAAATTGAGCACAGTCTAAATCTAACCACCAACGCAAAAAAGATAATTGAAACATCACAAACTAATCTACCCATATCCGAAATAACTAATATAAATAAAATATTTAAAAATAATTCTTTTTTAGCATCTGAAATTATTGAATTAAACAAGAACCTTCAAACGGCAAGACTTGTAAAAAATTACTTATCAAAATTTGAATATGATAATTTTTTAAATATAATCAAAAATTTATATGTAAATAAAATGTTTGAAGATGAAATTTTTTCAATTTTTGATAACGACTTAAACATCAAAGACGCTGCAAGCGATAAATTATGTTCACTAAGAAGATCATATCGAAATAATAAAGAAAATTTAAAAATAGCACTTAATAATCTCTTGCAAAATCCGTCATTTGTAGAAAATCTACAAGACACAATTATTTCTATGAGGAACGAAAGACCCGTATTTCAAGTAAAAGCAAGTTGTAAAAATAAAATATCAGGAATAATTCACGATATATCCTCATCAAATTTAACATATTTTATAGAGCCAGCATCAATAGTTCCATATTCTAACAAACTTCATTCAATTAATATAGAAATAAAAACTGAAACAGACAAAATTTTAAAAAATTTATCAGAAAAATTTAAAAACATATACCCCGAGCTTTTAGAAAATCAAAAAATACTTACAAATTTAGATGTCATATTTGCAAAAGCCAAATACTCAATATATACAAAAGGAAATTGTGCAGAATTAACAAAAGAAAAAATTATAGATATTCAAGCAATGCGACATCCTTTGCTTATAAACATAAAAGAAGAAATAGTAGAAAATGATTTTACACTAGGAGAAAATTCAAAAAATAATTGTGGCATATTATTAATAACCGGTTCAAATACAGGCGGAAAAACAGTGACGCTAAAAACGGTTGGGCTACTAATTTTAATGACAAAAGCAGGACTTCATATACCATGCTTGGGAGCTAAAATTTATCCATATAAGAAAATTTTTTGTGATATATCAACAGAACAAAGTCTTGAACAAGGTTTTTCAACTTTTAGTGCACATATAAAAAATATATCAGAAATTTTAAATAACATAACAGCAGACACCCTTATTTTGCTTGATGAGCTGGGCTCCGGAACAGATCCCAGCGAAGGAGCCGCCCTATCTCGAGCAATATTGGAATACATCGCACAAAACAAAGCAACTGCAATAGTTACAACTCATCTTGGTGAATTAAAATCTCTAAAATATTTAAATTCATATTTTGAAAATGCAACTGTAACATTTGACATAAATACACTAAAACCTTTATATAAACTTATTTTTGGTATCTCAGGAACTTCAAATGCGATAGACATATCATCTCAATTAGGACTAAATCAAAATATAATTAAACATGCAAGAGAATACATATTAAAAAACGACTCAAGTTCAACAAAAATATTCAGAGAAATTGAAAAAACAAACATAGAATTGTTAAAAAAAGAAGAAGAAACAAATGAAAATCTCATAATATCAGAAAAAACCAAAATAGAGTTTAATGCAAAATTAAACGAATTGAAGAAAAATAAGAAAAAATCACTTGATAATTTTAAAAAGAAATTTCAAAATCAATTTGATGATGCAAGAAATGAAATAAAACAGATTATGGATGAAATTAGAAAAGAAAAATCAACAAAAGTTGCACTTCGCGCATACGAGAGACTAAATAAGCTAGAAAATAAAGTAAGAGAAGAATTTTCGAAAAATGAAAGTGAAATAACCGAAAAATATCCAAAACTGGATATAAACAATTTAAAAGTCGGACA
The DNA here is from genome assembly GCA_944324475.1 of Candidatus Gastranaerophilales bacterium. Taxonomy (GTDB): domain Bacteria; phylum Cyanobacteriota; class Vampirovibrionia; order Gastranaerophilales; family Gastranaerophilaceae; genus RUG14156. Next base: position 18,913 of record CALUWK010000021.1, on the reverse strand, counting down.
AAATGTACTAATTAAAAAGTTAAATCAAGTTGCGATACTAGACAGTTTACCAAACAAAAAAGGTATAGTCACAATAAAAATAGGAAATATCAAATCAAAAATAAAATTAGATGATCTAGCAAAAACTGATAAAAAAATTGCTCAACATTTAAAAAAAGTGCTGGTGACGTTTAATCAAGATGATGGACTGCTTTCAAGACTTGATTTAAGAGGCATGAGAGTACTGGATGCCATTGAATATTTGGATGAAAAATTAGACAAAGCAAGTTTAAGAGGGCTAAATCAAATAACGGTAATTCATGGATATGGAACAGGGGCGCTAAAAAATGCGGTTAATGAATACTTGAAAAATTCTCCATATGTTGCAAAATATCGATACGGAGATGAAACTGAAGGAAAAGATGGCGTAGTAATTATAGATTTATTATGATAAATGAATTAAAAAAAGAATTAATTGAGCTTTCCGATGAAAAATATAAAATTTTTTCATCAAGTCTACTTCCTGACACGAAAAATATTTTAGGAGTACGTATACCAATTTTAAGAAAAATAGCGAAAAAAATTTCAAAATTAGATTACAAGCTCTTTTTATCAGAAAATGACGATGAATTTTTCGAACTTACCATAATTGAATCAATGATTATAGGTTTAATTAAAAATCACGATGAAGCCTTTAATTTAATTAAGAATTTTATCCCTAAAATAACAAACTGGTCCATTTGTGATACCCTTTGTGCTTCTGCTAAATTTTTATCCGAAAATAAAGAAAGAACAAAAAAATTTTTGTGTAAATATCAACATTCCAAAAAGGAATTTGAAAGCAGATTTTATTACGTAATTTTACTAATGTATTTTATAGATAATGACTATAAATATGTTTTTAACCAAATAACAAAATTTAATAATGATAAATACTACGCAAAAATGGCAGCAGCCTGGTGCTTGTCAACATGCTTAACTAAAAATTTTAATCAATGTATTGATGATATTAAAAAAAGTAACATATATCCTTGGGTATTAAAAAAAGGACTAACAAAAGCAATAGAATCAAACAAACTAGACGATTCTCAAAAAAAATTGATTCATGAACTTAGAAAAAAAATTTAATAAAATATTACAATTTTGCATATTTTGAAAATATACTGTAATATATAAGAAAGACTTTTGGAGGCGATATGTGGCAAGTTATACTCTGCTTTGGAATTACTTTTTTAATTCTTGAGATGATAATTCCTGGAATTTTCTTTTTAAACTTTGCTATAGCTGCTTTTTTGTGCGCAATAATTTCTATTTACATAAAAAGTATAACGATTTTAACAATTATTTTTTGTGCTTTATCAATTATTCTAATGTATACATTGAGACCACTTTTAGTTAAATGCGAAAAAAACAAAAAACAACAAAGCGGAATATGTGCTAAGTACGTAGGCAAAAAAGCAAAAGCTATTGAAAAAATTGACAAAAATTCAGGTGCAATATCAATATATGATGAAAGATGGCAAGCTAGAGTTAAAAATGATGAAATAATAGAATCAGGAACAGAAGTTGAAATAATTGATTACGAAAGCATAATAATGTTTGTTAAAAAAGCGGAATAGTTATAAAAGGAGATATATTTTGACATTTTTTTTAGTATTCTTATTAATACTGGTATTAGTATTTGTAGTAAAAGGAGTTATAATTGTTCAACAAGCCGAAGTTGTGATTGTTGAAAGACTAGGCAAATACAAAAAAACATTGGAATCAGGACTGAATTTTATAGTACCGATTATAGAAGCGCCAAGAGGAGTATCCTGGAAAGTTGTACAAAAAGGCTTTGATGGCCAAACATACTCTTTTATAAAAGAAAGAACAAGAATAGACTTAAGAGAATCTGTTTATGATTTTCCCCGCCAAACAGTAATAACAAAAGACAATGTATCAATTAGCATAAATGCACTTTTGTATTTTCAAATAGTTGATCCCAAGTCTGCAGTATATGAAATACAAAATCTGCCTGAAGCAATAGAAAAATTAACTCAAACAACTCTAAGAAATTTAGTAGGACAACTTGATCTAGATGAAACGTTAGTCTCAAGAGATAAAATTAATGTTGAATTACGTTCTATACTTGATGAGGCTACAAATAAATGGGGTGTTAAGGTTAATCGAGTTGAATTACAGGATATAATTCCTCCTGTCGATATACAATCAGCAATGGAAAAGCAAATGAAAGCAGAACGCGACAGACGTGCCGCTATACTTGAAGCGGAAGGCCTCAAGAAATCTGCCATTTTAAAAGCAGAAGGAGAAAAAGAAGCTGCAATAAATCAAGCAGAAGGTATCAAACAAGCAGAAATTTTAAAAGCAGAGGGCTTTGCACAAGCAAGACTAATAGAAGCAGATGCAGAAAAAGGAGCTATAGAAAGAATTACGGATGCTTTTAAAAATCAAGGTCAACCTGATAAATATTTAATTGCTATGAAATACCTTGAATCTCTGCAAGATATTGCCAAAGGTCAGGATAATAAAGTTGTCTATATGCCTTATGAGGCAACTGGAATCTTATCATCTATCGATGGCATCAAACAAATGTTAAATAAATAAATAAATAAAAAACCCGCATATGCGGGTTTTTTTATTGACATAAATTTTGTCTTACTCTATCTAAACAAGCTTCTTTTGATATCATCCACTCTCTTTTTGTTATCCTCATAACCTTGTAACCGCAACGTTCGATTATAGCCTGCTTTTTCATATCATTAAATTTACATTTCATGTTATCTTCAACGCCATCTATTTCAACTACCATTTTATCGATTACAATATCTGCATTTACGGACCCCATCTCAACACCAGCCAATATTTTTTCTTCCTTACCAAGACTTGAAAATTCTTTTAATATTTCATCAAAAACAATTTTTTCAAAATCATTTTTAAATATATTTTTTCTTATATTAGAATTTATTTTTTTAACATACTCTAAATAGTTTCTTAAAAGACCTTCCGGAAGCTCATTTACATCACAAGAAATAAAATTAATTAATTTATGCTTGGCACGTGTAATTGCAACATTAAATAAGTTAGGTTTTTGCGCAAAAATAAGACTTTGCGAATGCGAATTTTGAGCAAATGTCCAAGATAAAAGCATAATATCTCTTTCATCTCCTTGAAAAGTATGCGCGGTGCCCACATCAATCCTATGCTTTAATAAAGTGTCATTATCAAAAACTCTCAAAAGAGCTTTTTTTATTAAATCGACCTGTGCCCTAAAAGGTGAAATGACACCAATGGAAACAGGAATTTCATTATCCGAATCATTCAAAATTAGCTCTTGAACGGTTTTTATTATTTCCTCACACTCAGGAACATTTCTGGTTGCATCATGGTCAACTCTACCCTCTCTTACAATTCTGAGCTCAACCACATCCTTGATATTAATATTTGGACTCATTATTTTTATTTTTCCACCATAAAATTCATTACTGGAAAATTGAATAATAGGAGCACTTGACCTAAAATGCTCATCCAAAAGAACTGGACTAGTTGAATAATAATTTGCTAAATCAAACATCGAGTTATCTCTAAAACGCCACATTAATTGATACTTGTCTTCTATCCCATACTGATTTAAAAAACTCTGCTCTTTTGCTTTTTCAAGAAAAGAAAGATGAGGAAGCTGCTTATCATCGCCTACGATGATTGCTTTTTTAGCTCTATATAAGACAGGAATACAAGAAGCGATGTCACATTGAGATGCTTCATCAATAATTACTACATCAAACATAGCCGGCTTTAAAGGTAAACTATTTGAAATAGCGTACGTTGTCGTGCACCAACAAGGAAAAGCACTTAAAAGAGGTTTAAAATCTTCCTTTTCAAGAACTCTATTTTGAAGATTTGTTTTTCTTGAAACCAAAGATTTTGCATGAATCATTAACCTTCTTCTTTTAGCAGCATCGCATAGAATATTCTTTAAAGCTGTCTTTCGTCTGTTTTTCAAAATATCAATAGCGAGTTTTTTTTGCTTAGATTTTAAGGACTTAATTCTTCTTAAAATTTGATGTAAATTACCTTTTGAATTTATTTCATCCTCAACTTGTCTGAGCTTTGCTTCTTCCATGGCAACAGAAAGTTCACAAGGTAAACGTTTTAAAATTTCTTGATTTAAAATTTTATGCAATTTTAAAAGTTTTTTTATTTTTTTATAATCAAAAAATAACTTTAATTTATCAAAAAAAGATTTTTTATATTTATTTTCAATTTCTTCTATAACAGAAAAAATTTTTTTGGCTTCTTCTAATTGTTCATATTTAATTTTTTCCGTAAACAAAGCTAAATCAGGTGCAGCATCTTTAACATCATTATATTCTTCATATATTTTTGTATATTTTTTTTCAAGAGACAATACCAACAAAACCGAATCTTCGAGACGCTTAATATCTTTTAAAAGTTCCTTCATATCATCAATATCAGCAGTTAAATTATCATCAGCATCACCATTTAAATCCGCTTTGCCTGAAATTAATTCTTGTAATTCAATATTAAGTTGCCTTTGGTAATTAGCCCGACCCGCTCTAAGGGCTAAATAAGGGGCATTTAATTCATTTAACCTATCGGCAACAACATCAACGGCTTTATCCATCCTACTTGCTACCAAAACAGATTTTCCATTTGCAATTAAATGTGCTGCAACATTAACTATTGTTTGACTCTTACCTGTACCAGGAGGTCCATATACAGCTAAAAAATCATTTTGTTCTATCTTTCTGATAACTTCTTCTTGCGAATCTGAAAGATTTAAAGGAGTTACAGGAAAAAAATTTTTTATATCATTTTCATCTATATTTATCTCAGTTTGTCCAGTTGATTCAAGAAATTCCTGATTTATAACATTTAATACGGTTTCTCTGTGGACACCTGAAGGTTTTTCTGCAATTTGCATTAATTCGTGTAAAACTCCTGCCGTCACAGTAGGTCTGGTAGTTAAAATGACAGCCTGAGTACGTTCTAAAACTAATGTATCGACTTTAACTTTTGGAGCATTTTGTATAGCTTCCAATGAATCAAAATCAAAATTTCCACTTTCAATCTGCTCTACAGTAACTTCGTTACTATAAAAATCAGATTCATTCTGTTTAATATCTGATGTTGCGCCTATATCGAGGGATATTTGAATATTTGGAACAAGAGATTTTAAAGTAGTCAAGAAAATATTTAATTCGTCATCATTTAAAGGCAACGAAGGAACAACATCTAGTAAACCCGATAGCATTGCATCTGTTTCTTGTTCGTCTTCTCTTTGAATTAATTGGGCTATTGCACCCGTATTTAACGACAACGTATCTTCCTGAATAATAAGTTCAAGATTTATCCCGTTTCTTTCAAGTTTAGCCGGTGCATATAACAAAGGAGTTAAAAATTCATTGTTCTTTTTTAATTTTCCATTTTTTCCAACTAAAAAAAGAAATCCATAAATTAAATATTTGTCTTTTTGATTCATTTCAGATTGGATCATTAGCTCAGTTAAATAACTATCAGTACCATCAAGTACAAGTGGGGTGTCAAAATTTTTGAAAGCCTTTTCACCACCATCTAAAAAGACCCATTTGTTCTCTTTGTCACCTTTCAAATTCCTAAAAGTTGACGACTTTACCTCTTCCCTCACGCAATCATGTAAATAATTGCATACTTTTTTTATAAAACTACCCCTAAAAGCATTTTTGATGGCATTTGGTACTGATTGCAACATATAAAAACAATTCCTCTATAAAATATGAAAAAATTATAGCATTAATTTTAAACATTTAAAAGAGAAATATTATTTTGTTTTTCTGCATAATTATCCACTATATAACCCATGTTTTCTATCAATTCTTTAAGCGTCTTATCTTGTGTAATTTCATACTCAATAGAGTGCGAGTTTTTGGTATTATTTAAATATTTTGCAGGATGAATTAATGCCTCTACACAATACTTCCCTTTGATTTTTTTTAAACCTTCAAGAATAGTAGCAGATGTCATCATTCCTGTATAACTAACACCAATAATATAGTCATTAGTGTTTAAATTATATTTTCTTGCAATATTTTTATTTTTAAAAGTAAAATAATTTAAAAGTACCACTTTAACTAAATTTATGAGATATTTTTTATATCTTTTCTCATTTTGAACAAAATAAGGAATTTCAGCTTGAGTTCTTATTTGCCTTATACCATATTCTTTTGCCAACTTAGCTGCAATTTCAAAAATGGCAGGTATTGAATGTATATGGACATGTGAATCAATATGAGTCAATTTTATATACTTTTGAGCAAATTCAATTTGGCTTCTAAATTCTTTTTCAACCTCTTTTAAAAAAATTTTATTATTTGATTTTAATAACAAACTCAAATAAGTATTTTTAAAATCCCCATTGCTGTTACATAACATCTTTAAACCTTGACTAAGTGGCTTACCTTCAATTAAATTAAGATGCACACCAACTCCAAGTTCAGGATTAGGAACAACAACTCTCTTAACTGCATCATCAAAAAAAGGCATATTTACCATAATACTTGCACTTTTTAATAAACCTGTCTTAATTCCACATAAAACAGCATTGTTATGAAATTCACTTTTTGCAAAATCATCTGCATTTAAAATAAATTTTTTCACTAACACCTCTTGAATGATTCTAACACAAATTATTTTACAAGATAAATTATTTTATGATAGTATCAAACAAGGAGTAAAACAAATGGCAAAAAATACAAGATTGGCAATAGCAGTACCTTGTTTTAACGAACAAGATTTAATTAAACCTACAACTGAAAGATTACTTGAAGTACTTTCATATTTAGAAAAAAAAGAAAAAATTTCAGATTCAAGCTACCTATACCTAGTTGATGACGGATCAAATGATGAAACTTGGCTTGAAATTGCAAAAGCAGTCGCAAGGCATCCAAATAAAATAAAAGCAATTAAATTTTCAAGTAATTTCGGTAACCAAAAAGCCCTACTTGCAGGAATGCTTGGTGCAAACAAAATTGGTTGCTCAGCAGTTGTTACGATTGATGCAGATTTACAACAAGATGAAAATAAAATTGAAGAGTTTATTGATAAATTTGATGAAGGGTATAAAATTGTTTTTGGCATAAGAAATAACAGAAAAACGGATGATTGCTTCAAAAAACTTACTGCGCTCGCATTTTATAAATTAATGAATATTTTAGGAGTTAAAATTCCTAAAAATCATTCTGATTACAGATTAGTTTCCAATGAGGTTTTAACGGTTTTAGAGAAATTCAAAGAAACAGATTTATTTTTAAGGGGTTTTTTTCATGAAATAGGCTTTAGAACAACAAATATATATTTTGATGTTAAGCCAAGAAATATTGGAAAATCCAAATTTAATTTACTTTCTTTAACCGCCCTTGCAGTGAATGGAATTACATCATATAGCATAGTTCCACTTAAGCTTATTTGTATTCTTGGAATATTTTGTATGATATTTGGCTTTACAATGGGATTATGGGCAATTTTTGCAAAATTATTTTATAACGATTCTCCTGACGGATGGGCAACATCAATTATTTTAACATCATTTTTTGGTGGGATTGAAATATTTTGTATTGGTATAGTGGGTGAATACTTAGGTCAAGTATTCAGAGAAGTTAAAAGGCGACCTAGATATTTAATTGAAGATGAATTATTATGATTAAACTTCCCTTGTGCCATAATTTATTGAATTTAAATTATTAATTATAAGATAATCATCATTTTTTAACCCAATTTTTTCTTCTCTTACAAAAAAAGTTGGTCCTGAACCGGACATCTGTAAATTCAACGAAGAAAGATAATTAATTTCAGGGTATTTTTCTGTTTGAACAAGTGCAAATTCCAAATCATTTCTCATATTTGATTCTTTTTTAAGATTATCAAACGCCTCATAAGCTTCTTTAGCAGAAATTTTTAAATTCTTAGGTTTAATCAAAGAGAGCTTAAAATTAAAAAACGGCATATCTATAATTTTTTCACCTCTGCCTTTACAAAGCTTTGTGCCACCTCTTAAACAAAAATTTAAATCAGAACCCAATTTTGAAGCAAGCTCATCTAATTCATCATCCGACAAGGGCAAATTTAAAAGTTTATTCAAACCATACAAAACCCCGGCTGCATCAGTTGAACCACCTGCAAGGCCCGCACAAACCGGAATATTTTTTTCAATATAAATTTTTAATTTATAACTTTTTTTAGTCTTTTGAAAAAATAATTTTGCAGCCTTATAACACAAATTATTATCATCATAAGGAATTTCATTTGAAGTACCCGATAAAATTATTTCATCACCATCATCAAGTTCAAGTGTAACATAATCATATAAATTAATCGCTTGCATTATACTTCTTATATTATGATAACCGGTTTTTTTATCACGGGGGTATACTCTTAAATCAAGATTAATTTTGGCAGGACACTGAATTTTAATTTTTTTCATTAATTAAATTCCTCCAACGCTTTTGATAATTTTTGGATTTCAAGGAGCGATAACTCCTCACCTCGTCTTGTTTTTTTAAGATTAATTTTTTCCAATGCTTGCTCAACATTTTTAAATCCAGCTATTTGAAGAGCATTTTTTATATTTTTTCTTCTGGTTGAAAATATTGCTTTTACGGTACTTTTTAAAAGTCGCGTTATTTCAACTTTTGGTTTTTCTTTAATTACAAACTTAACCAAAGCACTGTCAACTTTTGGACTTGGAAAAAAACAAGTTTTTGGAACCGTTTTTATAATTTCAACATCCGCAAACATTTGAGATAATATAGAAAGAGAACCATATTCTTTATTACTTGAATTCTCATTTGCAACAATTCTTTTTGCAACCTCTAATTGCACCATTAAAATCATTTCGCTTATTCTTGAGCGATTATCATGATTTAAATTATCAATTTCTCCTAATAAATGAACAATTATCGGACTAGTTATATAATATGGAATATTGGCAATTACTTTAATTTTGCCACAATCAAAAGGTAAATCATCCAAATCTATTTTTAAAATATCATTTTTTACAAGATTAAAATTTTGATATTCAGATAAATTACCATTCAATATTTTAATTGCATCATCATCAACCTCAACTGCCACAACTTTTTTGGCACGCTCAACAAGTTTTTCCGTTACAAAACCAAGTCCTGGGCCTATTTCTAATATTTCATCATTTTTATTTGCAAATTCTGAAATAAAAGCAATTATATTAGCATCAATAAGAAAATTTTGCCCAAGAGACTTTTTGGGTTTAAATTTTTTTGCCCTTAAAATATAATTCAAACTCATAAATTGATTTTATCATTAAAATTTAAATTAGGTAATCAGATTAACTTGTTAAAATATTATTTATGATAAGATTTGAATATGCAAAATTTAACTTTAGAAAAAAAACCGACAAAAATTAACAACAACCCAAAAAAAGATAAACTAAATATTTCTGACATTGAAAAATTTTATCTTTCAAATAAAACAAATAAAAATTTATTTGGTATCGAATATGAAAGAATAAGTTTTGATAAAAAAACAAAATCTTGTGCTTCTTATGAGAAAATCTCAAAAATAATTGAAAATTTTTCTTCAATTATGAATTGGAAATTGATTTATGATACAAACATTATAATTGGAGCAAAAGATAACAAAGGCAGTTCAATTTCTCTTGAGCCAGGATGTCAAGTTGAACTTAGTTTGGAACCATTGGAAAATATAGTTGATATTCAATCAAAAGCAGAAAAAATTTTAAATCTTTTAGATAAAATCGCAGAAGTTTACGATGTTATCTTTTTGGGTTATGGAATCAATCCTAAGAATTCAGTAGATGAAATAAACATTCTGCAAAAAAATCGCTATGAAATAATGAATAATTATCTCCCTCAATGTTACAAAGGCGAACTTTGTCCCAAAATGATGAGACAAACAGCAGGAATTCAAATAAATATAGACTATAAAAACGCTAGTGACGCATACAATAAAGTGCTATTTTTTAACCTTATAATGCCATTTATGACAGGACTGACATCAAATAGTCCCATTGAAAACAATAAACTAACAAACAAAAAAACAAATCGCGCCTATGCATGGCTTTATACGGGTGCTAATCGCTGCAACTTTTTTTATAAAGAAATTTATAAATCTCCTTTTTTTAAACAAAAAAACTTTTTCAAAAATTATATAAAACAAATATTAAAAGTACCAATGATTTATATAGCAAGAAATGAAAAAAATATACCATTTTCAGGCAAAATTGACTTTCAAACTTTTATGAATAAAGGATATGAAGGTTATTTTGCAACTATGGACGATTACATACTGCATCAGAGTTTGTGTTTTCCTGATGTCAGATTAAAACAATATATTGAAATAAGAAACCATGATAGCGCAGATTTCAAAACCGCTCTTGCACTTTGTGCATTTTACAAAGGGTTATGCCTTTCAGATTTTAAAAAATTATTAAAACTATTTAACTTTTTAAAGATAGAAAAAATAGGACTATATTCACTATTTGCAACAACCTATGGCCTAGATTTTCAAGTAAATTCAAAACATACCGGTTGGGATGTAGCTTTTAAACTATTTAATATAGCAAGAAAAAAATTAAGTGCAAAAGAAAGATTGTACCTAAAACCATTATTTGAAATTCTAATACACCAAAAAACCAAAGCCGATATTTTAATTGAATACGACATTAACAATACAGATAAACTTATTGAATTTTTAAACTAAATATTACAAAAATTTCATAAATTGCCGTAATATGTTACTTTTGCTAAAATTCAAATATGATTAAAGCTTATCTTATTTTAAATGGTGCCATTGCTTATAAAGACATCATCCAAGTATTAAACAACTATAATATTGAAACGATGGAATCAGAGGGTAATTTAGAGGATTATTCTACGCAAATACTAAATTTTCTCCCTGATATAATATTACTTGACTATAAAATTAAAAATTGTGAGTATATAATCAGACAAATTAAGTCCATATCAAAAAATCAAAATACGCAAATTATATTGCTTTTAGAAAAAAATAATAACTGCGAATTTCTTAATTTAGCGGATGGTTTTATTGAATATCCTCTTGATAATAAAATTTTATACGCAACCTTAAATTCTCACTTTAAAATTAAAAAATCACTTGACAGGTTATTTGAAAATAATAAAGAACTATCAAAAAGCTTATATCAATTAAATGTATTATATAACACAAGTTCTCAATTTGCAGGAACACTTAATACTTCTAAATTATACGATATAATGATTGAAGCAATGGAAAAAACCTTAAGTTATGATATTTCATCAGTACTTGTTTTTAATTCATCTCAATTAAAACCGATTTTTAATCTAAATACAATTTACACACCAAGTGAAAATTTAGTTAATGCCCTAAAAATACGTTCATTATTAAATTACAAAACAATGTTCAATAACTCTGATATTCCAATTATTAAAGATTTTGATGACGTTGAAATTATACAAAAAACAAAACAAACCAGATCAAACCAAATTTTTGGAATAGATGCCATAAATTTCGATTCTTTATTTGCGCCCATAAAAGTTGGCGATGATTTTTTTGGAGTAGTTGAACTTTTTAGAAAAACTCCTTTTAGTAAAGAAGATGTCACTTGTTTTCAGGCAATAACTCATCAAGTTGCGCTACCTTTAAGAAGCGCAAAACTATACGAAGAAATATCAATAACAAATAAAAAACTCGAAAAATTAGAAAAACTTAAATCAGAATTTGTCTCAATAGTCTCGCACGAACTAAGAACACCACTTACTCCAATTAATAATTCTTTAGAAATAGTGTTGAGCGAACAAACCGGAGAAATTTCAAACGAAGCCAAAAACTTCATATCAATGGCAAAAAGAAATATACAACGATTATCAGGAATAATTGAAGATTTATTGGACTTGTCAAGAATTCAAACCGGTAAATTAGATTTTAAATATAAAATTGTTGACATAACAAGTTCTCTTGAATTATTACAAAAAACATTTTTACAAGTTGCTTGTGAAAAAAATATTGAACTTAATTTAAATATAAAAGAAAAATTACCTGAAATTTATGCAGACATTCGACGAATAGAACAAATTTTTTCAAATCTTGTATCTAATGCGCTAAAATTTACTCCTGACAATGGAAAAATCAGCATTACAGCATCAATAATAAATAATAATGAAATTAACAGAGAAAAATTAGTTATGCCAAAAATTAAACCGCAAGGTAACTATATTAAAATTAGTGTTAAAGATGACGGCATTGGTATTAAAAATGAAGACATACCAAGAATTTTTGATAAATTCTCACAAATTGAAAGTTCATTAAATCGAAACAAAGGCGGTGTAGGACTTGGACTCACAATTACAAAGCAATTAATCGATTCACATTTAGGTGCAATTTGGGTTGATAGCGAAGAAAAAAACGGAGCCTGTTTTAACGTAATATTACCATTAATAGATGATAAAAAAATTTTTGAAATGGATTTATTGCATACAATTATAAACTATTCAGATACTGGACTAATAAAAATTATCTTTTCTTCAAATCTTAACTTGATTGAACTTTTGAAGGAAAACAAACTTCTGAATATTACCCGCTTATCAAAAGAATTTATAGAACAGAACAACAGTAAAAATGACTATATAGCTTTTATGCCTAAAATTTCAAACAGCTCTTTTAATGCAATGTTTGCATCAATAAATGTTTTTTGCCAAAATTTTATATTAAAAGAAAATTTATCTGAAAATGATATAATATTAAAAAAGATGTATTGCACAAATGAAAATTTTGATATAGATTCGCTTAGAATTTTTTTTGAAACGGAGAACTAAATGAAAAAAATTTTAATAGTAGATGATGAAAAAGATATAGTTGAGACACTTTCTTTTATGTTAAAGGCAAAAGGTTTTGAATGTATTTATGCGCTTGATGGTGAAACCGGATTAAACATGGCAAAAAACGAATCACCTGATTTAGTTATATTAGATGTCATGATGCCAAAAATAAATGGATATAAAATTTGCCGTTTATTAAAATTTGACAACAAATATAAAAACATTCCAATAATTATGATAACAGCAAGAAGTCAGGACGAAGACAAAATAATTGGAGAAGAAACAGGTGCAGATGAATATATAACAAAACCTTTTGAGTTTTCAAAAGTACTAGAAAAAATAAACAAGTATCTTGACAAATAGAAAATCGGTGAAAAATGGATTTATTAAATGAAAATAATCTGCTAGACAATAAAACTATAGACAAACTAAAATATGATTTGGTAAGAGACGGGCTTGTTACATATGATGACATTGAACATGCAACCGAACTTGCATTAGCGCAAAATACAAATATTGGCCAAATTTTAATAAACACACAAATGATACAAGAAAATGTTTTAATGAAATTTTTAGAAGAAAAACTACATACCCCTTGTGTTGATTTAGAGAATTATACAATAGACAAAAAATGCCTTGATTATATTCCATATAAAGATGCGCTTAATTATAAGATTTTGCCGCTTTTTATTATTGAAGACACTTTAACTGTTGCAATGGCCGACCCTATGGATTTATTTTCAATAGATAAAATTATGCAAATATCAAAAAAAAATATTGATCCTGTTATTGCATCCGAAAAAAGTATACTAAAAAAAATTAATGAATATTACGATATAAAGGCAAAAGTTAATAATATAAATACAAATGACCTAAAAAATTATAACTGGCTGGATGAGCTCCACAACGATGAACTAACAGAAGTTCATATTCAAGATTTATTCAGAGCAATCTTAAAACAAGCAATAAGCGAAGATGTGCACGAACTATACTTTGAAAATACTCAAGAAGGACTTAGTGTAAACTTTAAAAAACCAAACGAAATACTTAAAACAGGTACCATACCAAGCCTTTTAACAAATTCGTTTATTCAATCCTTAAAGTCACTTTGCAATTTAGATCCAAATGTATTTGAAATTCCACAACTAGGCAAACTAAATTTTACAGTAGACAATAATGAACTTACGGCAAGTGTTTCGGCTTTTCCAACTATAAACGGAGAACGAATTTTAATTAAAATATATCATCCACCCATTTCAATCAATAAATTAAACATTTCACAAGATAAAATCGAAATAATAAAATTGGCACTGAATCAACCGGGAATTATTTTAATTTGTGGCTCATCACTGTCTGGCAAAACTCATTTAATATATTCTATTTTATCAAATTTAATTCCAAAATTTAAAAATGTGATGACGCTAGAATCAATTTCTAAATATAAATTAAAAAACGTTTCACAATGTGAACTAAACGAAAATATAGGTTTTAATTTAGATAAAGCAATGCGCTTTATTGAGTTCCAATCTCCTGATATTATATATTTTGAAGGAATAACAACAAAAGAAGGTCTGGATTTCTTCACATCTTTAACTTTAAAAAATAAAACTCTATTAACTGAATTTATGGCAGAAAATGTGGATGATTTAAGACGTAAATTTGAGTACAGCGAATTTAATATGTTTAAATCTGTTATAAGTTGTCTTATTTTTATACATAACAAACAAAGCATAGAAGTGTTTAACAAAAATGAACTTGATAAATACTTAATTAATTAAACTTGAAATATAATTTTTTATATAATCTTCATCATATACAAGTTTTTTTTCTGTATTTAAATTTTTTAAAATATCATTAATTTTAACCAAATTAAAATTTTGTTTTTTTAAATAATCCACATATCCACTATTACAGCAATTAAGAGCAGAAACAAAATATGGAAGGCAATAACCCCAACTGCTATCACTCTTGTATTTTAAAATATAGTTATTGATAGCAAAAAGTATTTCATCAAGATTATAATTTTTATTAAAATAATTATTTAAATACATAGCAATAAGTTCTACACAAGTATTGCCAGCATTCTTGCCCATTCCATATAATGATGCATCCATAATTAAATCTCTTTTTGTATTTAAATTAACAAACTCAATAGCATTTGAGTAAGCAAGTTGCAAATTATTATGTGAATGATAGTCGATTTTTACACTTTTATCTAAATTATCATTCATTAAATTAAAATAATGTATCATTTGATCTTTATGCATTAAACCATATGTATCAACAATACTCATTGAATAAGGATTAATTGAATTAACTTTTTCAATTAAATTTAACATTTCACAATCAGAATATGCAGTAATTGACACAGGTTGAATAAAAACTTTATAACCCAAATCTTTTACAAGCCTACAATATTCTATAGCATGATTTATATCATATTTTTTAAAAATTATTCTTATTCCATCCAAAAAATTTGGCTCAAAAATATTTTCTATTCTACAATTACCAAAATTAACCATAGCGACAGTCATTGAACTTTTTTCTTTACCAGAAAAAAACATATCAAAATCCCTTGTGGTAGGACTTATTGATTTATTTTCACAAAATTTAACACCATCATTTAAAAATCCGATTTCAATTATGTCAACTTTAGCATCTTGTAAGTGTCTAAAAATAGCAAAAATTTGCTCTTTACCAAAATTCCAACCATTAACATATCCGCCGTCTCTTAGTGTGCAGTCTAATAATTTAATAGTCATTTTGCCCCTTTTGTATAATTTTATTATAGCATAGTATACCTATAATAAAAATTGAGTTCCAAGTAGTATCCTGTGAGAATCTTCCATATTCTGATTGTTACAAAAAACATAATTTAAAATTAAACGAATAGCTTGACCTTTAAGAAAATAATTCAATCCAAAAGTATATTCTTTTCTATTATCATTTGTAATATTCTTATTCGGATCAAACCAATCATATCTTGCTAAAAGATGTATTTTTTTATTTAATCTGTATGATAATGTAGTATAAAATCCTTCAGCTCTATCTGTACTCAAATATGTACCATTATAACCATCTGCATTAGAATATTCAAAATTGGCCATAAATTTTTTATATCTATAACTTGCATATAATCCTGCAACGGAATAATCAGTATTATTTTTGCCAGTATTAAGACCGCCTCCGATTACAATATCACCAAATTTTCCATCGGTTTTTCC
Organism: Candidatus Gastranaerophilales bacterium; assembly: GCA_944324475.1. Taxonomy (GTDB): domain Bacteria; phylum Cyanobacteriota; class Vampirovibrionia; order Gastranaerophilales; family Gastranaerophilaceae; genus RUG14156. The sequence continues at coordinate 2,844 of CALUWK010000021.1, read as the reverse complement.
TAACGGTTTTATATTTACCCAACCTGTAAATTCGCTTCCAGGAAAAAAATCTTTAAAAAATCTATCAGAACTGTTAAATGCAAAACTATAATCTATAAGATCATAATTTCCAACAATTCTTGCTCCAAGCGCTCTAGTATTTCCAAAAGTTCTTGATATTTGCGAACGAGAAATGAACGGCAAAATGTAAGAACTCATGCCACCTTCAAAACCAACCTGATTTCTTGAATTACCAACAATTATTTTATGATGAGGAATACTTGTATTCATAAAATATGCATCAGTAATAAGTCCTTGCAAATAGCTTCTATTGGCACCTTCCTTAAAATTAAACTGTAATTTAAAATTAGTGTTCCTATCCTTAAAATCACCAATAAGACCCGCCTCTGCAAAACCAAAATCATAAGTTGTATCAAAATCAGAATCATTAAAACTAAAATCAGTATATCCCTGAAAAGCCCCGTAGAATTGAATTTTATCGACCAGCCCTTTTTTATATTTAAATGTTAACTCATCTTTTAGTAAAAAAGAGGGAATAGACGTCCTTTCAATATCTTTTTTATAAATTCTTCCAAATAAAGATTCATCTTCAATTTTAAAAGGATGCTGTTCATTTTTATTTGTATCAATTAAATTATCAAAAATTGAAAATTCTGTATCGCTATTATCTTTTATTGCATCTTTTTGAATCCAATCATTTTGGTTGACATCATCATTACCATTTTTAGTAATATCAAGTTCTATAATATCCTGTTTTTTAAACAACTTATTTTTTTCAACTTCTTCTTCAATGGCAAACATTGGTTGATTAAAAACAACAAAAAAGAATATAAGGATAATTTTTTTCAAATACGATATCATAAATTTAATCAATTCTGTAAAAAATTCTAATATTATAAAAACAAAATGTAAAGACAAATTTTTACTTTAAACAACCGACAACAAAAGCCGACAAAGGGACTCGAACCCTTGACCTACTCATTACGAATGAGCCGCTCTACCAACTGAGCTATGTCGGCATATATTAACATTTTATTAAAAAAATAAATTTTGTATATTTTTATCTAAAAAGTTTAATTTTACCTTTACAAAGCATAAATCTGTACAATAAAAATATTTACATAAAGATATTTATTTAGGATAAAATTAAAAGAAAAAACAAAGCAAAAATACACTAAAAAATGAAATTTGTATTTTATGTTACAATGAATAAAACCAAAATATAACACTAGGGCAAGTAAATGAAAGTTTTAAAATTGTTCCTTAAATTTTTTAAAATTATTTTTAGCTTATTAATTTCATTTACTATTATTTTATGGCTGATATATTCAGGAAGCTACATATTAAATTTTAAAATAATTAATTAATTAAAAAATATTTCTAAAATCTCTTACATAATTCCTTGCAAATTAATTCACCGTTTATAAGTCCACGACAACTGCAACCTATCCCATGGGTATTTTCTTCATCGAATAAAATATTATTATTTTTGTCAAAATATTTAACATGCCTAATAAATATACCGTCATCACCCTTGGCACAACTAACTTCATATTTATTAATTGCATAATAAACATCAACGCCATCAATGGTAGATAAGTCATCTTCAGGAGTGTCATAAATTTTAAACCATCCAGAAATAAGATATTTTGTTTTAGAAATTGAAGAGGTATCAAGATAAACATTGTCGCTAACTTTTACCCATTTACCATTTTCATTTTTAACAGTCATTATAGCACTTTGTATTTGTTCTTTAACTGAATTTCGAACTTCAGGAAAAGATAGAGGGACTATATAAATAAGAGCAATAATTGTGATTATGATAAATTTTTTCATAGGATTATTATATTTAAAATTGAAAAATGAGTAAAGTTGAATTAATTTTAAATTTTTATCAATTTGATTTGCAGAACACAACACCAAAAGGTAAACTAAAAAGTAACTTTTCTATTTGTGATATAGTATTAACAAAAGATGAGCTTGATAAAATATGGAAGAAAAAATAGATAACAAGCATATTAAGAACCTTTTTCAGATAATTCCAACAATTTTAAATATTGTTCATATAAAGCAAAGTTATTTCTTTTTGCATCTAAAATGTTTTCAATACCTGATAACATTTGTTTAGAAGTAGAATCAGAAACTATACTAATTCCAAAAATGAATTTTCCATCCGGAGTCTTAGCTTCCAACAATTTTTTTAACACCATATAGAATTCATTTAGTTCTTTTTTGCTGGAATGTTGTATATTTGCAAGTATGACATTAATCAATCCGTCAATATCTTCGTATTCCCTCTTTTTCAATAAATCGTAAAACATTGACACGTCCTTTGAAGAACAAAAGCCCGTTTTTAAACCAGAAGCAATTCGATTAAACTCCTGTACTAATTCACTTGGATCTGGGGAAAATTGTTTAGATTTTTTCTTAAAATAACTTTCAAAATAATGTCTAATTAAATTAATTCCTGCCTGAGATAAATTGCTTTCCAATAATCCCGCTGTGCAAGAATTTACATTTACAATAACTCCATCTTGAGTTTGAATTAGAATATAATTTACCTGTGGGTTTCCTGTTAAATCTATACCGAATCTTCCTGCCATATAACCAACATTCAACAAATCAATCGAATTAAGATATTGACCATTAGTTTTTGGTAAATTAGTTCTTACGATATATTTGCAACGATTAACTTGTATAATTAAATTCTTTTTTTACTAAATATAAAATAATATTAACAATTTAATAATCTATAAGTGATGTTTTTAAAAAACGTTCAAAAGATGTGGAATTGCCAACAAACGAACAACCATTAGTTGTATTTAATAAAGGTCCAAGAAATGT
>CALUWK010000020.1 GCA_944324475.1 Candidatus Gastranaerophilales bacterium | reverse complement strand
AGGAAGCATTCTACCACTGAATTACTTCCGCAAATACATTACTAACTTATAATATAATAAAATAAAAAATAATCAAGTATAATTGACCAGCGTTATTGTAAAGATATATTAATTTTAAGAAAAAAAATGAACATTTTTATTTTTACCCTCGTTTTATAAAACAGAAAGCAGGGAAAAATGAAAAAAACGGCATTTGTAAGCATATTAACATTGACAATATTATCAATAAACAATTTTTGTTCGGCAGAAACCACAAATGTTTATGTGATAAATAATATTACACAACCTTCATATAACCAAGGTTCAAATATAATGTGCACAAATGGCGGTTCAATATGCACAAACGGGTATTTTATGCTCTCAACCAGAGGAACAAGATATGTTCAACCTCAATGGAAAAGACAAACCCTTAGAGAAAAAAGAATACAAAAAGAAAATATCAGAGCAGCAGCAAAGTTAGTTTATTAAGGAGCATACAATGAAAAAGATTACAACATTGCTTATGGCTTTATGCCTTCTTCCCTGCACGGCTTTTTGTGCAGTTGTCTCATCAGACAATCAAACAAGTATTTCAAGTCAAATATATACACCAATGTGTATGACAGGAAACACACTATGTGCAATAGGAAAATATGTTATGAGTTCATCTACCTCAAAACCACTATATGTTGAAGGCAATATGGTCTGCACAAATGATAGAAGAATTTGCACAAATGGTTATTGGGTAATGTACTCTAATGAAACAAGATACATATAAAGAAAAGAGGGATAGTATGAAAAAAAAATTTATATTACTCATGCTCGCTTGTCTTGTTATGACTTCTGCATGCGTATATGCAAAAGGTCATCCTAACCCACAACCAAACAAAGGCGGACATATAGCTATACGTGCACATTCTCATCAACCTCCACCACCAAATATGCGCCATCCTGCGCCTGCAATACATCATCATCCTGCACCTCCTCCGCCACACTATAATTGGTGGTCAAGAGGCCCCGGATGCACTCATTTTTTCCCGTTTTGGTGCAGATGTAACGGAGGAAGATTTAGCTTAAATATTTCAATTTAACTTTTTAACATTACAATCTCTAAAGAGCAGTTATGCTCTTTTTTATTTTTTATTTTTTTTGTGCTAATATCAACGTATTATGATGAAAACAGTTGATGAAATTAGAGAAGGTTTTTTAAGTTTTTTTGAAAAAAAACATAATTCTACACGTGTTAAAAGTTCAAGTTTAATACCTGATAATCCTACCTTACTTTTAACAAGTGCCGGCATGGTACAATTTGTACCATATTATTTAGGTATAGAAAAATGCCCATATACACCACCAAGAGCAACAACTTGTCAAAAATGTGCTCGTGCAGGCGGTAAAGATTCCGATATTGAAAATGTCGGAAGAACCCCTCGCCACCACACTTTTTTTGAAATGCTGGGAAATTTTGCTTGGGGTGATTACTATAAAAAAGAAGTCATACCTTGGGCTTGGGAGTTTGTAACGAGCGAAGAGTATCTTGGATTAGATAAAAACCGTCTATGGGTAACAATTTTTGAAACAGATGATGAGGCCTATGAAATTTGGAAAAATTCAACAGATATTGATCCAAAAAGAATCATAAGAAAAGGCAAAAAAGATAATTTTTGGGGGCCTCCGGGGCCAACAGGCTCTTGCGGACCTTGCAGTGAAATTCATTATGACCTTGGTGAGCATTTAAAATGTAGCAAAGATTGCTCCATTGCAACCTGCGAATGTGACAGATGGGTTGAAATTTGGAATATGGTATTTACCGAATTATTCCAAGATGAAGAAGGAAATCAAAGTCCTCTTGATAAGAAAAATGTTGATACAGGAATGGGACTGGAGCGTATCGCAATGGTTTGCCAAGGGGTTGAATCAACATTTGAAACAGATATTTTAAAACATATTTTAAATAAAGTTTGTGAAATTTCAGGCAAAAAATACAAAGAAAATGAAAAAACAGATATATCACTAAGAATTGTTGTTGACCACGCTCGTTGTGTTTCATTTATGATAGCAGATGGCATAATGCCGTCAAACGAAGGTAGAGGCTATGTTTTAAGAATGATTTTAAGACGTGCATTAAGACATGGCTACCTTTTAGGACTTGATTTGCCTTTCTTGGCACCAATCATAGAAACCATAATTGAAAAATATTCTTCTCAATATCCCGAGCTAAAAGAAAATGAAAAGAAAATTAAAAATACTGTTCTAAAAGAAGAAGAACGCTTCAAACTTACTCTTGATAAAGGATATCAACTAATTGAAAGTGCAATCGAAAAAGCACTGAACGACAACTATAAAACAATATCCGGAGATGACGCATTTAAATTGTACGATACATACGGTTTTCCTTTCGAGTTGACAAAAGAAATAGCCGATGAAAGAGGATTAACCGTTGACGAAAAAGGATTTAAAATCGCCATGGATGAACAAAAACAGAGAGCAAGAAATGCTATGCAAAAAGTTGTTATTACGGACGATTTAAACTATATAAACAATCCGCCAACGGAATTTACAGGCTATGAAAATTATGAAGGCAATGCAGAAATTATAGCCATTGTCGACAAAAACGGAAAAAACATTGAAACTGCTCAAGATGGTGTATTTGATATCATTTTAAACTCAACTCCTTTTTATGCAGAATGCGGCGGACAAATTGGAGACAGCGGAATTTTAAACATTAACAATGAAAATTATGAAGTGATTAAAACTTTTAAAGTTCAAGATGTTTTTGTTCACAGAACTATCATTGGCGAAAATGAAATTAAAAAAGGTGACAAAGTTAAAGCAAAAATCGATATCCAAAAAAGACTGGAAATAACCAAACATCACTCATTAGCCCATCTTTTGCAGGCGGCACTTCAAAAAGTTTTAGGACATGACGTTCACCAAGCAGGCTCCTATGTTGAAGAAAATAAAACCAGATATGATTTTACTTTTGACAGGGCATTAACAAAAGATGAACTTAAAAAAGTTCAAAACATTATAAATAATTGGATTAACAATGGACTTAAAAGAACAACAAAAATAATGTCACTGGATGAAGCAAATGCAACAGGTGCTATGGCATTATTTGGCGAAAAATATGGTGATACCGTAAGGGTAGTAAGTTTTGATGATTATAGCGGAAATTGTCAATCTAAAGAACTTTGTGCGGGTTGTCATGTTAATGATGCTAAAGATTTAAGAATGGCAAAAATCATATCAGAATCTGCAAGTTCTGCAGGCGTAAGAAGAATTGAAATAGCTTGTTCCAATTCCGCATTTGAACTTTTAGAGTCCAAAGCAGACGAACTAGATAAGCTATCTCATAATAATAAAATTCCAGCTGATAAAATTCAAGAAAAAATAGATAAATTAATTCAAGAAGTTAAAGATTTATCTTCTAAAATCGGGGATATGGAAGCTCAAAAAGCAAAAGATAGCTTTAATACTTTCTTATCCAAAACAAAAGAAAAATCAAATACAAAAGTTTTGGTTACAAAAATTGAAGACTTTGCTCCAAATGCAATAAAACTTGGAATAGATTTAATTTCATCCAAACTTGGCGAAAGTGTTGTGGTATTTTGCTCAATGAAAAAAGACGGAACGGTCTTTATAGTCTCCAAAGTAAGTGATAGCCTAACTAAAAAAATATCTGCCGGTGCTTTAGTTAGCGAAATTGCAAAAGCACTCAAAGGAAATGGGGGCGGAAGACCTCAAATGGCACAAGGTATGGGAAAAACTCAAGAAGGCATTGAAGATATTTTATTAAAAATTGAAGAAGATATACTAAATAAGCTATAAAAAACAGTAATTAAAAGCCCCTCTCTAGGGGCTTTTAATTATATAGAATTTTGTACTTTTTATTTATATTGATATTTTTGCTCTAATAAATCATTTTTATGAGACATTTTAATACCAGACGATACAACTGAAATAATAGTTCCTAAACCAATAGCTGCAACAGATATCACCCCGCCTTTAGTTACTTTTAAGAAACAAAATTTAATCAAAACAAAATTGAATTTATATACAAAATGGATAAATTTTTAAATTATGAGTAATGCTTAAATTTTTAAATAATAAAAACTAGCTTAAATTATTTAAATCACTCAAAAATTTTTCCTGCGCTTCTTTTAAATTATATTGTTGATACAAAGCAAAATACACTTTTCTTGTCTTTGCTATATTTTCTTTTTTTGCATCGCCTATTAGTTGATTTTGACCACGGTTATTAATTACACCATCAACCTTGCCATTTGAATATATATCACTTGCAAGAATATTTGTAGCATATTCTGCAATGTCAATTTTTCCATCATTATTCAAATCGACACCTTTAGCGGTTGGTTTTGATTTATGATATGTAATTTTGCTTGTAGGCATTCCTTTAAGCTTGGCTTTTATATTAGACAATAACTGTTTAAAAATGCTTGGCGTAAAAGTATCTTTTAATTTTTTGAAAGTTCACTCGTTTTAACAAAAACCCCGCCAAGTTCTTCATAACTTGCTCCCATAAGCGACATTTCATCTATAGAACCATCCTTTAATTCAGAATAGGTGTGCTCAAAGCTCAACGGCGGCATTTTTTGTTGTTCGATTTGTTCCATAGCATCATCCAACTACTTCATTTTTGCTTCGAATTTATCCTGACTTAAAGATTTTAATTGTTTCATATCAGGCAGCTTAACAGGATTATATCTATAGCTATTAATATAACCTATAAAATTATTCGCAGCATTTCTGCCATAACAAACCGATGCATTCCTTATTTTTCGTCATATAAACCACTTGAACCATTTACATAAGTTATATTTGAATCTACCTTATACATAAAAAACACCTTATTACAAAATATTCTTACCATACAGAACAACTGAATATAAAAAATTTACAATAATGTGTACTTATATTAAGTTAAGGCTTCAATTATAGTTTTTGCTGCACGTTTTCCAGCACCCATTGCATTAATCGCAGTAGATGGACCTAAAGGAGCAACATCACCTCCAGCATATACATCTTTTATAGATGTTTCCCCTTTTTCATTAATTACAATATAACCTTTATTATCGGTTTCTAAATTCAATTTTTCATTTTCTGCCGAACGTTGGATTATTGGATTTGGACCCGTACCAAGCGAAACAACAACACTATCCAAAGCAACCTCAACAAATTCACCCGTTCCAACAGGTCTTTGACGTCCTGAAGCATCAGGTTCACCCAATTCCATTATTTCAAATTTCATTGATTTAACCCAACCGTTTTCACCAAAAATCTCGACAGGGGCATGAAGAAATTTAAACTCAATTCCTTCTTCTTTTGCATGACGTATTTCTTCTAAGCGCGCAGGAAGCTCTTTTTCCGTTCTTCTGTAAAATATATAAACTTTTTCATAACCTACGCGAACAGCCGTTCTTGCTGCATCCATCGCAACATTTCCGCCGCCAATAATAGCTGTTGACTTACCAATCTTAAGCGGAGTTGGAGTATTCGGACTTTGAGCATGCATTAAATTAACTCTTGTTAAAAATTCATTTGCACTGTAAACTCCGTTTAAATTTTCTCCCGGAATATTCATCATTTTAGGAAGTCCTGCACCTGAACATATAAAAATTGCTTCATAACCTTCTTCTTGAAGTTGTTTGATTGTAATTGACTTACCAACAATAACATTTTTGAAAAATTTAACACCCATAGCTTTTAAGGATTCAATTTCTCTATCTAAAACATTTCTTGGAAGCCTGAAGGGAGGAATACCGTACCTCAAAACTCCGCCAAATTCATGCAATGCTTCAAAAATTGACACCTCAAAACCAGCATTTCTTAAATCAGCCGCTGCAGTCATGCCTGCACAGCCTGAACCTACAATTGCAACTTTTTTACCGTTTGGTTTAATTTCAACAATAGACGCCGAAGTATTATCCCCAACATACCTTTCCAAAGCCCCTATTGCAACCGAATCACCTTTGATTCCTAAAATACAATTACCCTCACATTGTTTTTCTTGAGGACATACCCTTCCACACACCGAAGGAAGCATGGAAGATTGACGAATTATATCACCTGCAGCCTTTAAATTATCATTTTTAACTTCTGCAATAAACGAAGGAATATCAATGTTTACGGGACATCCTTGCTTACATCTTGCATTCTTGCAATGCAGACATCTGGAAGCTTCCTTTAGAGCTTGTTCTTTAGTTAAATTTTCCTCAACTGCCTCAAAATTATGTCTCCTGTTAAATTTGTCCTGTTCTTTAGGTCTTTGTCTTTCTATTTTTTCAGCCATAGCCCTTACAAGCTCCTTATCTTAATTACATCTTATTTTTATTGTATAATAAAAATAATTAATTGAGGTAATGTTGTGACAAAAATTAAACTTTGGATAAGTGATATAGACGGCACACTAATAAACTACGACGGAAGTTGCACAAATAAGATGTTATCAACTATTGAAAAAGTTAAAAACAAAGGAGTTAAAATCGTAATTGCAACCGGAAGAATGTTTATGGGAGCAGAACATGCAGCAAAAAGGTTTAAACTGAATACACCTGTTGTGTGTTATCAGGGAGCAGTAGTCAGAACAAAAAATGAAATATTATGGCAAGCACCAATTAAAAACTATATTTTAAAAGAAATAATTGAATATTTAAGAAAAAATAATATTCACACCCATGTATACAATAATGACACATTATATGTTGAAGATGACAATAAAAAAATAATGCATGAATATTGTAACGGCAGAGGCACGACATATAAATATATTAAAACTTTTGATGAATTAAATCTTAAAAATGTTCCCAAAATCCTTGGAGTAATTGAAGATAATGCAATAATGCAAAAAATAAAAAATGAACTAAAAGAAAAATATAAAAATACTTTAACTATTGTACAAAGCTCAAAAAACTACCTTGAAATTACAGATAAAAAAGCTTCAAAAGGTAGTGCCTTAAATTTTCTCAAAAAATACTGGAATTTATCAGATGATGAGATTTTAGCTTCAGGTGATCAAGATAATGATATAGAACTTTTAAAAAATGCAGGAATCGGAATTTCTGTCGGCAACAGCAGTCCGGAGCTTTTAAAAGTTGCACAATATCATTGTAAAGATGTGAACAGTGACGAACTTGTTAAATATATTGAGGAATTTATTTTATGCGAATAGGTTTGGGGTATGATATTCACAAATTATCAGAAAACAGGGATTTAATCATCGGAGGAGTTAAAATTCCTTTTGAATTAGGACTGTTAGGACACAGTGATGCAGATGTATTAACCCATGCAATAATTGACGCTATTTTAGGTTCTGTTGCAATGCATGATATAGGATATCATTTTCCAGATACCGATGAAAAATATAAAAACGCAGACAGCTTAGAATTATTAAAGAAAACTTGTGATATTTTAAGCAATGAAGGTTATAAAATAATCAATATTGACACAAATATAATATGCCAAAAACCCAAACTATCACCCTATATAGATGCAATGAGAAAAAATATTGCAAAAACAACAAACCTAAAATTAAATCAAATTTCAATAAAAGCAAAAACTAATGAAAACCAAGATTCAACTGGAAAAAGTCATTCCATAATTGCACAAGCAATAGTTCTTGTCGATTTTATTTAATACCAAACATCAATCTGTTGTAACTTCCAAGAAAAGACAAACTGTCCATCCCGTCTTTTTTTGATGAAGTATATCCGCTCGGGTAATAATAACCGCATTTCGCATTCAATTCATCGTCTTTATCATCTTCAACACTTGTTTTTGATTCCAGTTGTTTTACTGCAAGTTTAAGGCAAGTTCTTGCTTCTTGAAGATTTATACCATATACTTTGGCTATTTTATTTATGTAGTTAGCAGAAGAATAAGTCTCTGGTAGACCCTGCTCGACCAAAATTTCAACAATTTCTTCGCAAGTTGAAAAACGATTTGTTTCACTTGACTGAACATTTAACTCATCATGCTTTGAAATATTTTGAACCTGACTCATATTAAAACCTGCAAATTATATACTTACATATTTATAAAAACATTTTTTATTGCAGTATTTCAAAAGTATATACTTTTTTAATATTTCTTAACATTTCTAAAATATGCTCATTAGGTCTAACTTTGTATCTGATTAACAATATTACCCAATAAATCCATTGAATTTTGGAATATTTCCGAATTATACCAATCAGTAAATAGATCAAATTTTTCACTTAACTGTTCATCTGTGATTTGTTTTTTTATTTCAACTTCAGCATTAATTGAAGTTTTAATACTTTTAATTTCACAATTATATAAAGCAACTTTTTTTGCCATTTTTAATTTTGGAAGCGATTTTAAACCTGTATTTGCAACAAAAAGATTTTCAACTTCTTCTAATTTATTTAAAATTGAAAGTTCCAATTTTTTATTTTCATCAGTAGAACATATAAAAAGCTCCTGTGCATACTCCAAATTTTTTAAATCCACTATAGGGCAATCCACTATGCACATTTTTCCGACTTTTTTCAAACAAGGTAATTCTTTTAAGCAACTATTTTGTGCCACCAAAATTGCAACTTCCTTTAATTTAGGTAAAGACTTAACAGCAGAATTTTCCATTGAGATAGAACCTGCTGTCTTTAATTTCGGCATTTTTTTTAAGTTTTTATTTACAAGCAAGACTCCAACAGTTTTTAAATTAGGCAATTCAAAAATTTTTGTATCCTGATCTAATCTAAGCTCACGACAAGCAATCAAAGGAAACTTACTAAGCGCAGATTTTCTTGTATCAAATCTTCCTTCACAAGCAACTACTTTTTCTATAAGTTCATCTTCATTAATTCCAAGTTCTAAAAAAGTTTTTTCTTTTGGTTGAGAATAATGAGAAATAATAATCATATTATTATTGAGCTTTGTTTTTATTCCATATTTTTCAAAAATCTCAACTGCCTCTTTAATTTCAAGCATAAAACTACTCCACTTCTTTACCTGCATATCTTGTTATGATATTCCCCAAAAAATCAATTTTATATCATTTAAATTTATAAACAATCTTTTGCCCGTTATCTAATCCATAAAAATAAGTATTTTTCAAAATTTCATCTAACTTAAAATTAATATCTTTTTCAAATTCACCATCCACAATAACATAATTTTTGTTAAACTCATCCAAAACACGAAATGCATTTTCTTCATTACCAAAAACAATAGCAAACTCAGCCTTAATTTCTCTCAAACATTGTGCATCCGGACATTTTAAATCTGGACCCGCAGGGATTGAGCGAACCTGATTTTTAGGATTTGATATTGTACCTATTGCCCTTAAAAGACATATTCTAAGCTCATTTTTATATACTTCATATTCATTCAAACCCTTAGTAATAAAAATTCCTCCATTTGCACAAACAAAATTTTGCATAGGAAAAATATTCGCCTTTAATTCCCTTGGGCGTTTTGCCGGCATATAATCCTGAATATTATAATTATAATCAATCTTTCTTTTAATTAATCCAAAAGCATCATCTGAAACTGTCTTAGAAATATTATTATTTAAAATCAAAACTACTTGCAACTTATGATTTTTGCGTTTGTTATTTATCTTTGCAACAAACCTCAAAAACTTTGAGTTATTGCTTAAATAAACCTTCAAACTTATATTCTTAAATTTAAGTTCAAGACAACTTTCTATTATTCCGTCATATACAACTTTGCTTTTTAATAATTCAAAAACTCTATATTCTCCTTTTGGCGCAAAATTATAACTGTCACCAATGTCTGTGATGTCTGTCAACTTAAACTGAAAAACCCTTTTAAAATTAGAAACAAAAATTTTTCCATTTATAATTTCAAGTTTTATATTTTTATTTTCTATTGATTTTTCTGTTATTTTTACCTTTTTAACAGGTTTTTTTATATTTACTGTTGAAAAACAAAATTTATTATTACACTCAACTTCAATAAGTTGGGTATAAATTTTTGTTATATCCTCAGTAACAGGAATCTTATATATATCATACAATAAATCATCACAAAAATTTTCTTTAACATCAATAATTTGAGAATTTTCAATTATATATGGTAAACTAACTTCGAGCAACTCTAAATCATCAACATTCGAAAGATTAAATAAACCAATTTTATCCTTTACTTTTCCTGTGATATTATTTTTTTTCTTAAAATCTCCAATCAATTTTTTTAAAATTGCAAAAATGGCATTTTCACATTTCTCAAACCTGAAATCCACTGCCCTTTGAACAGAATCAATCGAACAACCGTAAATTCCATCATGGGCATGATTTTTAATTAGAGTCTTATATATAATCTCTATATTTTTAGAATATTTTTTTTCTAAATAAAAATCCAAAGGTTCAATTATTCTAGATAAAATATTTTGAATTCGTGAGTTTTTTATCTTTTGATATACCCTTGCACTATAAACACCAGAAAGTATATATGTATGTGAATTATCCAAAAATTCCTCAGGAACTTTTGTATTAATAAACTCTGTATTTAAAAAATATTCAAATGGAGATGATAAAACTATGTCATAATTTTTCAATTTTTTATTTACCTGAATTATTTTTTCATTAGCATTTTTTAACATGCCTAAATGATCTGCACCTATTGGCAATAATAATGCGTTTTTTGAATATTTATTAATTTTATCCAAATATTTTTCAAGGGCATCTATATTATCATTATGCAAAAAATCATTAAAATACCCCTGAACAAGCCAAGTTGTCTTTATATTATTTTTTATAAAATTACATTCATTGCTAATTAAATTAGGATTAACGCCCCGCCATATAAGAGCTTTATCGATATTCTTTCTCGCTAAAGCCAAAAAAGCAGAATTTGAAACACCAAAAATGTCAGACATATAACCTATGAAATCTTTTTGACCAAAATCACCTGCAATTTTCATTCCTATATCAAGATTCTTTAACATTGAACAAAAATTAACGAGATAGCTATCCGCACTCACAAAATATGGGCCTATAAAAAGTTTTTTATTTTTTATAAAGTATAAAATTTCTTGTAGTTTATTTTCTCTATATTTCAAATAATCAAGCAAGGCAATGACCTGTCCATCCAAATAAAAAAACGGGGCATTCCCTTTCTTTAACTCATCCAAGACTATATCAAATATATCAAGAAATCTTAAATTGAAATCTTCTTTATCCCGATACCATTCTCTGTCCCAATGAGTATGTAAATATGCATAAACCTGCTTTTTCATAATAATATTCTAGTGCTTTTTTTAATGCTAAAAATACTATATTTGAGTGAATATATTTAATATTTTTTTATTTTACATATTATGGATGAGTTTTAATTTTATAAATGTTGTATTATAAAAAAACAAAGGGAATGCCCTTTTTTGTTAGAACACCATAATTTGATAGAGAAGAGACATGAACAAAAGTAATCAAAAATCTTTAGAAGCAGAAATACTAAAATGCAAAAAAAAACTGAAAGAACTTGCCCCAAACATTGAAAATGACAGCGAAAAGTCCAAAGAATATAATAAAATCATTGTACAAAAAGCAATATTAATAGATAGATACAAAAAACTATGCTATAAACCTTCTTTAACACAAAGAATAAAAGAGGCAATTAAAAGAAACCCTTTCAAAAAAAGAGAAAAACTTATATGTGATTATTTTCTTTCATAAAGTGCTGTGATTGTTGATTTAGCAATTGTATGCGCAAAAACTTTCTTTTCAACCTCAGTAGGTTTTGTATCTTTTGTAACGTCCAATGTTTCAACATCGAGCGCATAAACTGTAAAATTATAATGATGAACTCCGTGTCCAACAGGCGGGCAAGCGCCACCATAACCATATGTTTTAAAATCCGTAACTGTTTCAAGCGCTCCTTTAGGTAAAACATTTTTATAAGAATTAACATTAGCAGGAATATTTATTAAAAGCCAATGATACCAACCATTTTCTCTTGGTGCATCAGGATCATGACAAATTATTGCAAAACTCTTTGTATTTTGTGGAGCATTCACCCAAGATAAATCCGGAGCAACATTTTCTCCACTGCAACCATAGCCGCTATATACTTGTTGGTTTGGAAGAATATCATTATTTTTAAATTTAGAACTGACCACCCTAAAAACATCAACCTTATCTAAAGCGCTTGACATAATTATACCCCCCAAATATAAACAAACTATAAACAATACAATCTTTTTCATACAAACTTCCAACTAATCTACTGTACCAATTGCCGCAAATAACGCAAAAAATATTGAAAAATTCCTTGCTAAATAAAACCTATACATAAAAAAAGCTATATTTTTTTCCGTAATTTCTTTCCAATTTTCAAAAAAACCATAATACCATCTTGGTTCAAATTTAACATCCTTTATATTTATATAATCATTCATTGATTCTTGCAATTTTGTTGCAATAGGTAAAGTTAAAAACACATACAATGTATGCGGATTTAAATTTGAAGATAAAACCCCAAATATAACAACAAAATATGCTGCAAATATTATTCCTTTTAAAGCTCTCATTGCATTTACTTTATTTTTTAGCAAAAGGCAAAATGTTTTTTTACCATCGGACAAATCAAACTCCCAATCCATTAAACTATGTGTATGCAACAATACCATAGTAGAAAAAAATACCGCCCAAGAAAGCAAAAATAAATTCCAATTAAACCCACCTGTAAGTGCAAAATATCCACCTATAATCATCAAAGGCCCGAAAATCAATCCGATTATCATTTCAGCACAATAAAATCTGGATGAAAAAGGATATAGTAACGTTAAAACAGCGCCAAATAAAGCAAAAATTAATACTTGCCAACCTGCAAAAAAAGCAAAATACACTCCGATTAACAAAGGTATAACAAATAAAATCGCTAAAATAAAGTTTATAACTTTAAAAGAATATGTTTTATTCAAAATAAGCCTTGCTTTGGGTACAAACGAATTAAACTTAATATTATCCAAATTAAAACCAGAGCGTAATTTTAACTTTACATCCATATAATCATCAAAAAGGTTTGCACCCAAATGTATGAAACATAAGGCAACAACCAAAAGTAAAAAATTTAAAACACTAAAGCGTTCACTATATTGAGCAAAAGCTAAAATAACAAAACACGATGCAAAAGTTACACCGAGAGAATACGCTCTTGTTAATTCAATAAAACTCCTTATATTTTTACAATACACCATAAAATCTCCCCTCTTAAGTTTTAATTATATCAAAATAATTATTTTAGTCATTCACATGAAGTATAAAATAATTTTTGTAAATTTATTTTTTTAAATATTGATTTTTTTAAAAAATTAACAAAAATTAATAAAAAAGATTAAAGTATAATAAAAATCTGATTTTTTAGAGTATTGAAAAAACATAATGTGTTGTATCTTTAAAAAAATTATTATACTAAATAGGCTAAATCTATAAATTTGAAGGTATTTTTAAGCATAAATGACTTGCAAAGAAAAATTCAACATGTATGATTAAAAATACTGAATACTAAATAAGGAAAAATATGTCAAAAGACGTAATAGAACTAGAAGGGGCAATTCTTGAATCATTGCCCAATGCAATGTTTCGAGTGGAACTTGAAAACGGGCATGAAATTATTGCTCACATTTCAGGAAAAATCAGAAAAAATTTTATCAGAATACTGCCAGGGGATAAAGTAAAAGTGGAAATGACACCCTATGATCTTAGCAGAGGAAGAATCACATACAGATTAAAATAAAAGGATAAAAAAATGAAAGTAAGAGCATCAGTAAAAAAATTATGTAAGGACTGCCAAATCATTAAAAGACGTGGCAGAGTTACAGTTGTTTGCAAACATCCTAAACACAAACAAAGACAAGGATAAAACCGCACAAAGATTAAATGTCAAAATAGGAGAAAATATAAATGGCAAGATTAGCAGGGGTCGATTTACCTCGAAATAAAAGAATGGTTATAGCATTAACCTACATCTACGGAATAGGTCCGACAAGAAGCGCTAAAATTTTAGCAGCTTGTGATATTTCTCAAGATCTGAGAACAGACGATCTGACTGATGATGATATTAAGAAATTAAGAAACGAAATTGCACACTACACAATCGAAGGTGATTTAAAAAGAGAAGAATCATTACACATTAAACGCTTAAGTGAAATTAATTCATATCGTGGTATTCGCCACAGAAGAAAATTGCCTGTTCGCGGACAAAGAACAAAAACGAACGCAAGAACAAGGCGCGGTAAAAAAACAGGACCTATCGCTAACAAGAAAAAATAAATTTCTTCTCAAGTTAAATAACTAAAATGTTAAATTATATGTAGCTAAAGGAAATATACAATGGCAAAACCAACAAAAACTAAAAGAAAAGAAAGAAAAAATATATTGCAAGGTGTTGTACATATACAATCAACCTTCAATAATACTATTGTAACCTCAACCGATACTCAAGGAAATGCTGTTGCTTGGGCTTCTGCCGGGGGTTGTGGTTTTAAAGGCGCAAGAAAAGGTACTCCTTTTGCAGCACAAAGTGCAGCTGAAATAGTTGCAAAAAAATCAATAGACCAAGGCATGAAAAAAGTGGAAGTATACGTAAAAGGCCCAGGATCAGGCAGAGAAACTGCAATAAGAGCAATTCAAAGTGCTGGACTGGAAATTACATTAATTAAAGACGTAACTCCAATTCCTCACAACGGGTGTCGCCCACCTAAAAAACGCAGAGTATAGTAACTTAATAAAGTAATTAATAAACAATAGGAGCTAAAATGGCTAAATATACGGGACCTACAAATAAATTATTCAGAAATTATGGTGTTAAAGATTTATCAAATCGTAAATTAACAACATCAATGAGACAAACCGCGTCTGGTCAACATGGTGCTCTCAGAAAGAAAAATTCTGATTATGCTTTACAACTAAAAGCAAAACAAACTATCAGAATGACATATTTGGTTAATGAAAAACAATTTGCAAAATACTATGAAAACGCTACTAGAAAAACTGGCGTCACAGGCACAATTATGTTACAGACTCTTGAATCAAGGCTTGATAATGTAATATATCGCGCAGGTTTTGCAATAACAAGAAGACAAGCAAGACAAATAGTCAACCACGCACATATTCTTGTTAATGGAAAAAAAGTTGATATTCCTTCTTATTTATTAAAAACAGGCGACGTTGTCACAGTTAGAGAAAATTCAAAAGATTTTATTAAAACCGTTATTGAATCGATTGACCTTGCTCTAAATTATGCTTGGTTAACAGTCGACAGAAACGAATTAAAAATTACTTTTGACAGGATTCCTCAGAGAGAAGAATTGGATCCTGAATTTAAAGAACAACTCGTTATTGAATACTACTCTAAATAATTAGGAGAGAATAAAATTATGGAACTTAAAATTAAAAATATCAATACTACAACTTCATCCGACGGCTCACAATACGGTAAATTTGTGGTAGAGCCACTAGAAAGAGGATATGGTGCAACAATAGGAAATGCTTTAAGACGAGTATTGTTATCCAGCCTTGAAGGTGCAGCAGTTACTTCTGTCAGAATAGAAGGTATCACCCACGAATATACTTCAATTCCCGGAGTTGTAGAAGATGTTATAGATATAATGTTAAACTTAAAATCAGTTGTTGTTAAAACGGACGCAACCGAACCTCAACATTTAAGGCTGGATGCAACTAAGACTGGACCAGTCTTAGCAGGTGATATTGAGCTTCCAGCAGGTGTTAAGATTGTAAACCCTGATTGTGTAATTTGTACATTATCCGAAGGCGGTTCAATACATGCAGACATAACTGTAGAAGTCGGCAAAGGATATGTAACAACAGACGTATTAAAAGAACAAAAAAATGGTCTTCCGATAGATTTACTGCCAATAGATGCAGTGTTTATGCCAATTAAAAGAGTAAGCTACAACGTAGAGCCGGCTCGTGTAGGTGAGTCGCTTGACTTTGATAAACTAACACTTGAAATTTGGTCAAATGGTTCAATAGAAGTCGGAGCAGCCCTATCAAAAGCATCAAATCTTCTAATTGAACATTTCAGCCAAATTGCCGGCATATCAGGAACTCCTGTTCAAATTAAGCAAGAGATAATTGAAACTCAAGAAGAAAGCATTGAACAAACACCTTCTCTTACAATAGAAGACTTGGAACTATCCGTAAGGGCTTATAACTGTCTTAAAAGAGCCAGCATAAATTCAATGTCGGAATTGCTTAAAAAATCAGAACACGATTTATTAAATATTAAAAATTTTGGTAAAAAATCATCAGATGAAGTAATTGAAAAGCTTCACCAAATGGGGCTTGATTTACAACCTAATCCAGAAGGTGTCGATGATCTTGAATTAATATAACAGTCAAAAATAAGGAATAAATAAAATGAGACACGGTCGTAAAATCCATAAATTATCAAAAGCAGCTGACCAAAGAAAGGCTTTAATGCGCACTCTAGCTTCGCAGTTGTTTTTAAACGGTGAAATTACAACAACAATGGCCAGAGCAAAAGCACTTAAGCCTTATGCAGAATCTATTATTACCTTTGCCAAAAAAGGTGATTTAGCTGCACGTCGTGAAGCAAAAAAAGACATATACGATATAGAAACAGAAAAATTTATTGATATTGAAACAGGTGAGTTGTTCGATACTTTACCTGAAGGTAAAAAACTGCCAAAACAGTCTGTTTTAAGACAATTATTTTCTGTAATCGGTAAAAAATATGCTACTCGCAACGGTGGATACACAAGAATTTTAAGATTAACTCCTCGTCGCGGTGACAACGCAGAAATGGCATTAATTCAATTAGTTTAATGTTATTTAAGACTCGCTACATCATAGGCTTCGAATTTCTTGGAGAAAATTTTTTTGGAAGTCAAAAGCAACCAAACAAAAGAACGGTCCAAGGAGAAATAGAAAAAGCCCTCAATACACTAACTCGCACATTGACAGAAAATAAAGTTAATATTTTTCTTTCAGGGAGAACAGATGCAAAGGTATCTGCAAAGTATCAGGTTGCACATTTTGATTCTTGCAAAATAGAAAATCCTAAAAAGTTTCTATATTCGTTAAATTGCATTCTCCCACATGATGTAAAGGTTCTTGAACTAAAGGAAACTAACCCAACTTTCCATGCTCAAAAATCCGCACTTTATAAACACTACAGATATACTATTTTGAATGACCATGTTGCTTCGGTTTTTTCAAATAACAGTTTATTTTATCCTTATAAAGAAATAGATATCGAAAGAGCTAACATAGCCCTATCATATTTAATAGGACATCATGATTTTTCAGCTTTTAAATCGACCTCTGATAATCCTTACAATGATTGTAAGATATATTATGCAAAAGCTGAAAAAGTAAGAAAAGAAAGACATAATTTTATTTTTATAGATATTATCGGAAACAGATTTCTATATAATATGGTAAGAACCATAACCGGCGAAATTTTATACATTGACAGAAACAATTTAAATCCCAAAATAATGTATGAAATTTTAATTTCAAAAGACAGGTCTAAGGCAGCAAACGTAGTTGACGCTAAGGGTCTATGTCTTGAATATGTCGGATATGACGATGTAGAAAGTTACATTAATAAGCAATTCTCAAAAAGGAAGGTAAATAATGAAAACATTTAGTGCAAAACCACTGGAAATAACACGTAAATGGTATGTTATTGATGCAGATGGTGCTACTCTCGGAAGAGTGGCGGTTGAAGCAGCTAACATATTAAGAGGAAAAAATAAACCTCAATACACTCCAAATGTAGATACTGGAGATTTTGTCATCATAATTAATGCTGACAAAATTACAGTTTCAGGCAAAAAAGAAACAGATAAGCTATACAGAAGCCATTCAGGATACCCTGGAGGCTTTAAGGAAATAAGCTTCAGAGCTATGATGGAAAAAACACCCACACGAGCAATAGAAAAAGCTATCAAGGGAATGCTTCCTCATAATACATTAGGTGACGAACAATTCCAAAAATTGAAAGTATATGCAGGATCCGAGCACCCTCATGCTGCTCAAAAACCCGAAGTATACGAATTAAAAGGAGATAAATAATGGCTGCTAAAAATACAGACAAACACGAAGTAATAAAAACAGGCAGAAGAAAATGTTCTATTGCAGTTGCCAAGGTTGTTTCAGGTAAAGGAAGAATATTTGTTAACGGAAAAACCCTAAAAGGTTATTTTGGCAACAGACCTTCTCTTGAAATGACGATTTATAGTCCACTTGTTTTAACAGAAAACCAAGACAAATATGATATAAGAGTTAAAGCTATAGGCGGTGGCGTCAGTGCACAAGCAGATGCTATTAAACTGGCTATTTCAAGAGCATTAATTGAAATAAATGAGGAATATAAATCTACTCTTAAACAAGAAGGAATGTTAACAAGAGATTCACGAATCAAAGAACGTAAAAAATACGGTCGCAAACGTGCAAGAAAAAGATTTCAATTCTCAAAAAGATAAGAAAATTATATATCTTAAAACCGCTTTTAAGGCGGTTTTTTTATTTAATAAATCATCCAAATAATCCATGACTAAAAAAAATATAAATGTAATAATAAAAAAGACTTAGGGAGTATTATATAAATGTTTGATATAGACAACACCAGTATTATATGTATAGATGTACAAGAAAAACTTGTAAAAATGTCAGAAACCGGCGAAACAGTCAAGAACAATGCGATAAAATTAATGCAGGCAGCAAAAATTTTAAATATTAACTCAATCCTAACAGAACAATATCCAAAAGGATTAGGTAAAACTATAAACGAAATAACCTCCATAAAAAATTTTTTAACAATTGAAAAAACAACATTTAGTGCCTATCAAACAAAAGAATTTAAAAATAATTTTAATAAAATTAAAAACAACAACCTTCTAATTTTTGGAATAGAAACGCACATCTGTGTATTACAAACTGTAATAGATTTTCTAAATGAAGGATACAAAGTCTTTATTATTGAAGATTGCTGTTGTTCACGAAGTGAAAAAAATCACACAACAGCACTTTCGCTTGCAAAACAAAAAGGTGCCAACATAATAACTTTAGAAATTGCATTATTTAATTTTTTAAAAAGTTCAAATCACAAAAACTTTAAAGAAATTCAATTTTTAATCAAATAATTGCTACTGTTTATACCTTGATTTTTAAAATCAAGGTTTTGCTTAAATTTTAGAAAGGTATAAATGATAAATTCAATAGGCTTCTCAGCATCGCAAATGTTAAATTTAGAAAGCAACACAACAATAAATTCAACATCAACATTTAATGCTCAAGAAGCCTATGAAAACACTTTTGAAGATATACTCCTTGAACAAACTTCCGCAGAAGACCAAAAAAATAATTACACTAAACCCAATTTATCAAATAATATTGAACTTATTGATATTAAAAACATAAACCAATTTGAAAACCTCACAAATAACAATGAACAAAATAATAAATCACATATTTTGAAAGGTTTTGAAGCAATAAATTACAAAAATGGCATAAGTAAATATATAATGGAATGCATCAAATAATTTATCTTATAGCAATTACTTCAACTTCAACTCTGGCGCCTTTTGGAAGTTTCGCCTGCACACAAGAACGAGCAGGATTTGATGTAAAATATTTAGCATAAACACTGTTAAATTTCTGAAAATCATCCATATTGGCCAAAAAACAAGTAGTTTTAATAACATTATCAAAACCAACTCCTGAAGCAGACAATAAAGCTTCAATATTCTTCATAACTTGCAAAGTTTCATTTTCAATCGTATCAACAACAAGCTCATTTGTTTCCGGATTAATAGCAATTTGGCCTGAACAAAAAATCAAGTTATTGCTAACAATAGCCTGCGAATATGGCCCAACAGGATTTGGTGCATTTTTAGTATAAATCACTTCCATAATTACTCCTTCTATTGTACAGTTGATAAAATATTATAACCTGCATTTACTAACGCATTTTTAATTTGCTCAAAATGTTCAAAATTTCTTGTTTCCATAGAAATTTTTAAATAACAGTCATTAATATCTGTGCCCTCTCCACCTTGATTATGACGCACACGAATTACATTTGCACCATAATTAGCTATAATCGAACTAACTTCTTTTAACTGTCCTGGCTTATCCAAAAGTTCAACGGTTAAATTAGAAATTCTACCTGTTTTTAAAAGTGCTCTGTTTATAACTCTTGAAAGTATATTCACATCGATATTACCTCCAGATACAACGCAGACAATATTTTTGTTGTCAAGTTGAATCTTATCAAACATCATCGCAGCCACAGGAAGGGCTCCTGAGCCTTCAGTAACGATTTTTTCTTTTTCCATAAGCAAAAGTACTGCACTTGCAATTTCATCATCCGAAACAGTAATAATCTCATCCACATAATTTTCGCAAAATTCAAACGTCAAGTCACCAGGAAGCTTAACAGCAGTTCCATCTGCAAAAGTATTAACCTGTTTAAGCTCAATTCTTCTATGCTCTTTTATAGAAACATACATTGAATCAGCATTCTGCGCCTGAACGCCATATACCTTGCAATCAGGTTTAACTTGTTTTATAGTAGCTGCAACGCCCGAAATTAAGCCACCACCACCAATAGGAACAACAATAGCATCAACATTAGGAATTTGCTCGAATATCTCAAGTGCAATAGTCCCCTGACCCGCTATGACATCAATATCATCAAAAGGATGAATAAAGACACCTTGACTCTCTTTTTGAAATTTAACTGCCTCACGATACGCATCATCATACACCCCATCAATTAGCCTTATCTCTGCACCATAAGACCTTGTAGCTTCTACTTTCGACAATGGTGCAGTAGCAGGAATAAAAATTGTAGCTTTAATATTATTCTCACGAGCAGCAAGAGCAACCCCCTGCGCGTGATTTCCAGCAGAACAAGCAATTATTCCTCTTTTTTTCTGATCATCAGACAATTTTGAAATTTTATAATATGCACCACGCAGCTTAAAAGAGCCTGTAAGCTGTAAATTTTCCGATTTTAGATATATATTATTCTTCCGACTCAAAAACCCAGAATGAATAAGTGCTGTTTTACGAGCAATTTTATCCAAAACACATTTTGCATCATATACTTTCTCAAGTGGTAATAAAATCAATTTTTTCCCCTTTTTAATATTTTAAAAAATTAACAACGGTTTTTCAACTTTAATTTTAGAAATTTTAAAAGAATCTCTAGCTATCATAACAGCTTCATCAAGCTTACTTTTTTCAACATCATTATAGTATAGCTCCATTACAACTTCACCCTGATTTACAACATCAGACACCTTCTTTTTTAAAATAACACCCGCACCAAAATCAATTTTATCAATTTTTCTATCACGACCTGCACCCAAAAGCTTTGCACACCGTGCAACATCAAGAGCCGATAATTTCGAAATGTATCCACTATCAAAAGCTTTAATTTCCAACCTATTTTTACCTATTTCAAACAACGAATAATCATTTATAACTTTTGAATCCCCTCCTTGAGCAATAATTATATCTTTAAATTTATTCAAAGCACGCCCGCTTTTAATAGTTTCATCCATCATTTTTTTTGCATCACTCATATCATAAGCAAATCCGCAATTAATTAAAGTCTTTGAAAGCAATTCCAATGTAACCTCATATAAATCATCACCATAAAAACCTTTTAAAAACTCAATAGCTTCAATCACCTCAAGACTATTACCAATATTATAACCTAACGGCTGGTCCATAGAACTTACCACAACATCAATTTTTTTGTTCAACAGTCTGCCTGTTTTAACCATTAAATCAGCCAATTCAAATGCGTCTTCTTTTGTTTTTATAAAAGCACCCGAACCAAACTTAACATCAATTACAATAGAAGTTGCACCTGAAGCAATTTTTTTAGAAATAACCGAAGCACAAATTAAAGATTTATTATCAACTGTTGCAGTAACATCACGTAATGCATATATTTTCCCATCTGCAGGAGTTAAATTTGGACTTTGAGAAGAAATTGCTACATGAATATTTTTTATTTGATTAAAAAATTCATCCTTAGATAGCTCACATCTAAAATTTGGTATAGATTCAAGCTTATCAACTGTGCCGCCAGTAAATCCCAATCCCCTGCCGGATAATTTAGCAGTATATATACCCAAACTTGCTAAAATTGGCACTAAAACAAGAGTGACCTTATCACCCACGCCACCAGTAGAATGCTTATCTGCAACATGTTTGGCAATTTGAGAAAAATCCAAAACTTCACCTGAGTTCACAAAACTATTTGTTAAATATGCCGTCTCTGCATCAGACAATCCCTGAAAACAAACCGCCATAAGCCAAGCCGACATTTGATAATCTTCAACTGTACCATCCATATAACCATTAACCAAAAAATCTATTTCAGTTTGAGTATGCTCAAAACCAAGTTTTTTCTTTTCAATTAAATCAACAGCTCTCATTTTACCTTCCTTATTTATGATACGGTTCATTATTCAAAATTTTATATGCTCTATAAATTTGCTCAATCAAAATCAAGACGGCCTCCTGATGCAAAAAAGTCATTTTAGACATGGACAACATAAAATTAGACTTCTCCTTTATGCATTGACTTAAACCATCTGCACCACCAACTAAAAATAATATCTCATTATAAAAACCGCTGCTTTCGACTTCTCTTATTTTTTTAGCAAATGCCTCACTAGAAAGTTGACATCCATCAATTTCCATAACTACCAAATAAGAATTGTTCTTATTTTTTAAATATTCATTAATATTTGAAACCTCAACAACTTCAACACGCCCTAAAAGGCGTTTTTGATATTCAAAAACGCCTTCCCTATAAAAACTTTCTTTTAATTTACCTTCCAGTACTACCTTGATATTCAATACAACTATGCCTTATTTTCAACCGTCTGCCCGCATAACAATTCATAATTAATTTCATTTTCATTATCAGCAATAATAGCTGCAACAACAGCATCAGAAGTAACATTACAAATGGTCCTCAACATATCAACAAACCTTTCAATTGTAAACAACAATGAAAATCCAACTACCAACTGTTGAGGAGTTAAACCAATTCCATTTAATACCAATGCAATAGTAATCAAACCTGCACCTGGAATACCTGCAGAAGTTGAAGACGCAATTATAGCTAAAAACGCAATTTCAAATATCAATAGAGGGGTTAAGTCAATTCCATACATTTGAGCTAAAAATATAACAGCTATAGTTTGCACAATAGCCGTCCCATCCATATTTAAAGTAGCACCCAAAGGAAGCACAAAAGAACACACCCTATTTGAAATGCCCCTTTTCTCGCAACATGTTATGGTTAAAGGCAATGTAGCAGAAGAACTTGCCGTACCAAAAGCGACCATAATCGCCTCCGATATAGCAGCATACAGTTTACCTACCGGCACTTTTGAAAAAACTTTAAGCATTAAAGGGTAGACCACAAAAAATTGTATAGCTAAAGCTAAAGTAATCGCAGCAGCATATTTTGAAATATCATTAAACACAGAAACACCAAAACTTGCAACAGAAGTTGCAGTAAGCGCAAATATACCTGGAGCAGCGAGATACATAATCCAATCAGTTACTTTCATCGTAGCTGCAAATATACTTTCAAACAAGGCAACAAGAGGTCTTGAAATCTCTCCGGCTCTAGTCAAAGCAACCGAAAAAATCGTAACAAAGATAATTATTGGAATCATCTTTCCGTTTGATAATGCTTCAAAAGGATTTCTAGGAATTAAATCTAAAAATATCTGAACCAAATTTTCTCTCTGGTACTGAATGGCATCTGAAACTCTTCCTTGCACATTTTGAATAACATCAGGGTTAACAAGACTTTGCGCATTCAACCCCGGATGCAAAGCAATAGCAACAAACGAAGCTATACATACTGCAATTACAGTAATAATACCATAATATAAAAGCATCTTGGTTCCCAATTTCGCAAGTTGTTTTGAGTCACCTATGTTCGAAATACCTATTATTATAGCACTTATAACCAATGGCAATACTACCATTTGAATCACATAAATAAATGCCGTAGCTATAAAATTTAATATATTATACACCTTAGGATAAGCATCTTGAGGAAAAAGAAAACCAACTAAAACACCAAGCAAAAGACCTATAAATATATGTCCATTTCTTTTAATTCCTAATAAAAGTGCAATTATAACTTGCATGTGTAAACCCATGGGCAACATTCCTCATAATACTGTTTGATTTATTTTACAACTTTTTTAGCTAAATTGCAAAAAAATTCAAACGAAAAATTGATTTAATAAAAAATCAAATATGCCATATTTCTGTATATGGAAGAAAAAAATAAAACCTTTTTAGGCATTATGTTCGAATGCTGTAATGTATATGGAAGAATATATAAAAATAAAGAAGGTACATATTATATCGGAAGATGTCCGAAATGTATGCGACAAATAAAAATAAAAGTCGGTGAAAACGGAACAAACCAAAGATTTTTTAGAGCCTATTAATTTTTTCACCTACACTTTTCAAATAAAGAAAAATGTAGGTGAAAATACAAAGGAATAATAGAATAATAGGAGTGATGTGTTAAGAATTATAAGTTTTAAATACCGAATTGATTGTATCTTCAATTACTTTTGATATTGACTCCATCTCGGTTGAGATTGCTTTTTGTTCTGTATCTAATTGATTTAATTGCATTTCAAGACTTCTATCTTCTTTTTGTAAAGTTTCTGTTTTTTGATTAATGCGCTCAACTTCTTTTTCATATAACTGTTTTTGATAATAATATTCATTCATTGCATCTTCATAAGCAGCCTGATCATCCTGAGATGAAGTCGTAATTGAATAAGTATTTCCTACTAAATCAGAATCATCACAATCTAAAATTTGAATAGACATAAGCCTTCCACTGGAATCTTGAGTAAGTGCGGCTTTCGCCTGTACATTTTCAACTACTTTTTGAGCTCCTTGATAATCAAAAGTATATGAGCCATAATACATATTTTTTCCATCCACAGTCTCAAAAGCTGTAGAATCAAGGTCATTTTCAGATGTATAATATGCAATACCATTTTTCATATACATATAAAAAGTACCCGAACTAAGCCCTTGCGAAGTCATTATTGTAGACAAACCTTGATATTTTTCGTAATCAGAGGTGATTTTTGTAATGGTTGATGTATCAGGATCATTTTCGTCATAAACGTAAGATTCTGTCCCTAATTGAAAATTCAAATAAGAATACCCGTCTGCTCCTTTTTGAGCCGTTATAACGCTATCTCTTGCAGTATAAGAATAAGCTTTTGCAATTTCATTTTCGCACGATAATGTTACATCGTAATATCCCGCATATTCTCCATCTATAATCTTGGTAAAATTATCAATTTTATAGTCTTCATAAGTTGAATCCAAAGAATATACCGTTTTTTGATAATCATTTACAGCAGGGGGAACCGGAACATCCAAATTATTATATTCCTGATATAAACCCATTACCTCATTTGATAATGCTACTCTTTGTTGATTTATTTGCTGCCCTTGATATTCCACATTACTTTTTCTCGCGGTTAAGCCAAGAAAGCGGGCTTGACTCGCTGCTAATCCCATATTGTCACCTTTTCCTTCATATTTACAAGTTTATATACGACAATCGATACAAATGACTTTAGGGTTATAACATTTTTATTTACATTTATTAACATTTTTTTTATTCCATATTATAATCTAACTACAAGTTAATGATTTTTAAGGGTAAGTCAATGAATAATATTTTTTACATAGATAATCATATCCATGGAAGTTATGGCATAAACTTTAACTACGCAAATTATGATGAAATAAAATTTGTTTTAAAAAAACTTTTTAAAAAAAATATTAAAGGCATCTGCCCTACTCTTGTCGGAGAAACTCCAGAAAATATACAAAAACAACTTTTTTTATTTCAAAAAATTCAACAAGAACAACTAAAAAAAATTGACAATGAAACTTATATAATAGGAGTGCACCTTGAAGGAACATTTTTAAGCAAACAAAAATCAGGAATACAAGATAAATCAACATTTTTAACCCCTAACATAAAAAACTTTAAAAAAATTGTTGGAGACTTTGAAAATATAATTAAAATAGTAACAATAGCACCTGAGAATGACATAGATTTAATAGATTATCTAAATAAAAAAAATATAAAAACTCAAGCAGGACACACTATAGGCAAAAATCTAAAAAATTGCAAAGCAACAACTCACCACTTTAACGCAATGAATTCAATTCACCACAGAAAAGACACAATATGTTTGGAAGGTTTAATAAAAGATGAAATATATTGCGAAATTATAGCCGATTTAATACACCTTTCAAAAAACACTTTAGAATTGTGTTTCAAAATAAAACCAAAGGATAAAATTCTTTTAATAAGCGACAGTTTACCCTTGTCAAACAGTAAAAAAGACATTATTTTTTGCAATAAAAAAATTAATTCAAAAGGTAAAGATGAAGGTGGAATTCTAGCGGGTTCAAATAAAACACTTGATAAAATATGCAAAAATTTATACAAAAAAAATATACTAAACAAAAAAGAAATTAAACAAATGGCTTTTGTCAATCAGATAAAATACTTAAATCTAAAAAATAGAGAGATTGATATTTTAAATCAATAAAAATTATGCTACACTATTGTTTGAAAATATTTTAAAATATTTACAAGAGGAAAAAATGAATAAAAAAATTATAAATTCAGTCATATTCATATTAATTTTTGGATTATTTGCAACCCACAACTGTTTTGTTTTTGCACAAGCACCAAAACAAGCACCAAAGCAACAAACAGCAGCTAATAAACCAATAAATACAACAGCGTTAAATATTGTTGCAAGCCCACAAAAATATATAAATAAAACAGTGAAATTTCAAGCAACATTTGATAAATTCTCTACACTGGGACTTGATTATAGTAAAGCAATGCGTCCCAGCACAAAATATATAGGAATTTTAATTCAAAGAGATGATGTTATTGATCATAATATACCACTTTCAGAGATGAAATTGTTTCTAAAAAAAGAACTTGCCGAAAAACATATAGATCTTGATACAGGAGATAAAATTGAACTAACCGCAAAAGTTTTTTCAACAGCGCTTGGCGATCCTTGGTTAGATGTTGAAAATTTAACGGTTATTAAAAAAATAAAAAAAGAAAATAAATAATAAAATTGCTGAGTGAAAAAGATGAGTGAAAATAAAAAATATTTAACAATTCATGGTCATTTTTACCAACCACCCAGAGAAAACCCATGGATAGAAGAAATTGAAGTACAAGAAAGTGCTTTTCCTAATCATGACTGGAATGAAAAAATTTCATGGCAATGCTATGGACCAAATGGCGCGTCAAGAATTGTCGACAACAATAACTCAATTATAGAAATTTCAAATAATTACCAATATATGAGTTATAATTTTGGCCCAACATTACTAAGTTGGATGGAACACCATGACCCTATCGCATATAAAAGAGTTATAAATGCAGACAAAAAATCAGTTGAAATGTACGGAGGGCACGGTTGTGCAATAGCTCAAGTATACAATCACATTATTATGCCTCTTGCAAATCAAAACGACAAATATACACAAGTAATCTGGGGATTAAAAGATTTTCAAAAAAGATTTAACAGAAATTCTGAAGGTATTTGGCTTGCAGAAACTGCGGTTGATGCTCAAACGCTTGAAGTTTTAATTGATTGTGGAGTAAAATTTACAATTTTATCACCACACCAAGCAAAATGCATCAATAAAATCGGGGAGCACAACTGGCAAGATGTGTCTTGGGGAACAATTGACCCTTCTCAACCATACAGATACTTTGTTGAAGGAACGGACAAGCAAAAATATATTGATTTATTTTTCTATGATGGTTCAATATCAAAATCAGTAGCATTTGACAATCTTCTCCAAGACGGCAAAAAATTTGCATATCGATTAAACGATGGATATGTAGATTCAAGGAACAGAACTCAAATTATAAATATTGCAACAGACGGAGAATCATACGGCCATCACACAAAATTTGGCGACATGGCTCTTTCATATGTTCTTAGGGTTGGTGCAAAAAATCTTGGATTTGAAATAACAAACTATGGTCAATATCTGGAAATGTTTCCACCTAAATATGAAGTAGACATTAAACCTGTTTCATCTTGGAGCTGTTGCCATGGTGTGGGAAGATGGATGGATGATTGCGGATGCTCAACAGGAGCTCAACCACACTGGAATCAAAAATGGAGAAAACCGCTTCGTCAAGCAATGGACTACCTTAGAGATGAACTTATAAAGTTATGTTCAATTCAAGGAACAAAATATTACAAAGACTTCTGGGAAGCAAGAAATAACTATATAGACGTTATTTTAGACCGATCCGAAGAAACGGTTAATGAATTTTTTAAGCAAAATGCAAAGAAAAATCTATCTGCTCAAGACAAAGTAAAGGCAATAAAATTAATGGAAATTCAACGCTTTGCACAATTAATGTACACAAGCTGTGGCTGGTTTTTTGCCGATATATCAGGAATAGAAACCGTACAAATCCTAAAATATGCATACAGGGCAATGGAACTTTCAAGCGAATTTGTAAAAGCAAATTATGAAAAAACATTTCTTTCAATACTACAAAAAGCGAAAAGTAATATAGCCGAGTTCGGAAACGGAAAAGACATATATAATCGATGGGTTAAACCATCTACAATAGGATTTGACAAAATTACGGCTCAATATGCGATAGAGTCATCATTTGACGAAACTCAAAAAGAAACCGTTAAAAAAGAAGAAAACCTATATTGTTACAAAATAAAGAAAAATAGCTCAAAAAAATACACAAATTTAAACAATTCCCTTAATTACGGAAGGATTGAAATTACATCAAAAATAACTTTTGAAAAAAAAGAAATGAGCTATATAATGCTCCAAACTCAAAATTACGATTTTTATTGTGCTGTTAAAGAATTTAAATGTCTTGATGATTTTAACCTTGAAAAAAAGGAAATAACAAAAGCATTTCTCAAAGGTACAACCGTAGATACGCTTCAAACTATTGAACTTTATTACGGTTCTAGATTTTATTCTCTTAAAGATATTCCAATGGATAAAAGAAAAACTATTCTCGAAAATCTTATTAACTCAAGACTTGAAAAAGTCGGACAGACATACAAAGATTTATATGATAGCTTGTTAACTCCAATAAGCTATCTGAATGATCTTGGTATGGATATACCTGAAAGCTTTAGAGTTAGCGCCAAATTCACACTACTTGCAAACCTTACAAGATTACTGAATCAAATCACCACTTATGGAGACAAACATAAAATTCAAAAAATATTAGAAATTAAAAAATTAACAGATAAATTCAAGATTAAATTAAACAATTCAAACGCAAAAGATATTTTATCAAAAAGTCTTGCAAAGCTAATTACTCAACTAAAAAACCATGTAAACTGCAAAAACACACAAGAACTTTTGCACTTCTTCAATTTACTTGAAAAATTACAAATAGAAACAAAAATAGACGCCGCTCAAAATATTTTTTATGAAATGTTTTGTCTTGATTTTGAAAATTTCTTCGAAAAAATGAAAGCATCAAAAGAGGACCATGATCTAAGAAAACTATT
>CALUWK010000019.1 GCA_944324475.1 Candidatus Gastranaerophilales bacterium | reverse complement strand
AAATATACACTATAACAAAAAAACATACAAGGGGTAAAAGTTAATATTTTAAAAAAATTTTTTAACAATTTTTAATATTACTTAATTTTTTTATATTATTTTTAATATTTTTTAATTTTTAAATAAAATAATTGGTTTTAGATATAATATTTTATTATGAATAAGATATTGATAATTGATGATGATATTGCAATATGTGAATTAATAAAAGTGAATCTTGAGCTTCAGGGGTATGATTGTATTTATTCAACTGATCCTATTAAGGGTTTTGCTCTTGCAAAGCAGGAAGTACCCGCTTTAATTATTTTAGATGTTATGATGGGTGAAATTAGTGGTTATGAAATTGCCAAAAAAATTCGGCAAACATTAGTTATATCTAAAACTCCTATTATTATGTTAACTGCTTTGGGTGAGTTGAATAACAAACTTGAAGGTTTTAACTCTGGTGTTGACGATTATATGGTTAAACCCTTTGAAATAGAAGAATTAAAAGCCAGAGTTCTGGCGCTTTTAGCTCGTTCAGGAGAGGAATATTCGTCTTTAAGGGTTAAAGAAATTTTATCAAAAGGGGATATAACTTTAATTCCTGAAAGTTATAGTGTTAAAATTTTCGATAAAATTGCTCAATTAACTCCTATTGAATTTGATATTTTAAATGTTTTAATGCAACATGAAGGTTCAATGGTTAGTGCAAAGATGCTTTTGAAAGAGGTTTGGGGTTATGAAGATGAGGATGATATTGATACTATAAGAGTACATATAACTCACCTAAGAGCAAAGATTGATAAAATTTCTTCTCAAAAAAATAAATATATTCAGACTATATATGGTGGCGGTTATAGACTTTTAGCAAATGGTGTAGAAAAAAAATAAGATGAAATTCAAAAAAACAAATTTTTTTTCAAATGCTAATAAATTTAAAAAGTTTATTTTAATTGTACTTAGTGTGCTTGTACTTTTTAGCGTTACGTATAATAATTTTAAAATTAAAGAAATTAGAAGAATTAATAATATTTCAGAAATAAATATCATTAATAATAAAGAGGTTTCTCCGAAGGAGTTATTTGTTGATTCTTGGCAAATTATAAAAATTAATTATTATAAAAATAATTTGAATAAACAAAATTGGAATAGATGGAAAAAAAGGTATATTCATGAAATAAAAACCGAAGAAGATGCCTATATTGCAATTAATACGATGCTTGCTTCTTTGGATGATTCTTATTCAAAATTTATGACAAAAGAAGAATTTTTGGCACAGAATAGTGCTATAAATTCAAAATTATACGGTATTGGTATTAATATAGCTTCAATTTCAGGTAAAATATATATAATAAATGTTCTTGAAAATGCACCGGCATATCAAGCTGGAGTGAGAGCAGGAGATATAATCTTAAAAGTTAATAATAAGGATGTGAATGGACAAACTATTTACCATGTTGCGCAGTTAATAAGAGGGGATGTTGATGAATATATTAATTTGGAATTTTTAAGAGGAAATGATAAGTTTAATAGAACAATAAAAAGAGAAGAAATAAAAGTTAAAACTATTGATTATAAAAAATTAACTCAAGATATTGGTTATATAAGAATTTCAAGTTTTATTGGAGCTGATACTCCAAAAGAATTTATAATTGCCCTCAATCGTCTTAAGGATTCAAAAGGTCTTATTTTGGATTTAAGGGGAAATTCCGGAGGATTATTTCAAAATGCAATAATTATTTCGAATTTGTTTATGGACAAAGGAGTAATAGTAAATGTTATAGCAAGACAAGGTAAAAAAAATGTCTATTCTGCTCAAAATGAGGGGTGTATTTATAATAATCCTTTAGTAGTTTTGATTGATAATAATTCAGCTTCTGCTTCAGAAATTTTATCTTCTGCTCTTAGGGACAATTCCAGAGCTGTTTTAGTTGGAAACAGAACTTATGGCAAGGGTTTGGTTCAAAAAATTTTTTCGCTTCCAAATCAATCAGGTATGAATTTAACTATAGCAAGATATTTAACTCCTAAGGGAGTTGATATAAATAAAAAAGGTGTTGAACCTGATTTTATCGTTAATTTTTCTCACAATGATTTTATAAATAATATTGATCCACAGTTGATTTATGCTCAAAGATATTTGGAAAAACAGACTGCAAGTGGTTTATAGCGGAAAAAAGTATGAAAAAGAAGTTATTTTTTATTTTTTTTATAGTAAGTTTTTTATTTTCATTTTATGTTAATATCGATAGGATTAGCGTTCCTTATTTTGGTGGTTTAAATAAGAAGATTTTGCTTGATGTTAAATATAAGAATTTTTTTGAAAAAAATAAAAAAAATATATTTTTTGATGGACATCGACCTGAAAATATTTTAAAAATTAATGATAATCATTATTTGTATTCATTAAAAAATTATAAATCAGTTAATGAAATAAAAATTGAAAATTCTAAAAATATAGATAAAATAATTATTTATGCAGATAAAGAAGCTTTTTTTATTAATTCTTCAGAGATTTTAGGGGACAACTTTATAATTAACACAAAAAAAATGTCTCAAAAAAATTTTTATAATAGATTGGCTATTTCTTTACTTTCATTTTTTTATAATTTTAATTATTTTATAATTTGTTATTTAATTTTATTTTTTGCTTTTTTAAAGTTTTCTTTTTATGAAAAAAAATTTTTATATTTGATGATTTTTTTAACTGTTTTTTTAAGATTGGCTCAATTAAATAGTATACCATTTTGGGATGATGAAATTTATACAATAAAAATAACCGAATTAAATTTACCTTTGAATTTATTGTTTTGTGATTTGGGAAATCCTCCTTTATATTTTATTTTATTTAAAATTTTTCGTTTATTGGTTCAAGATTCTCATTTTTGGCGGCTTTTACCAGTTATTTTAGGAAGTATTTTTAATATTGTTTTTTACATATATTTAAAAAGAGTTTTAAATATAAAAGTTGCAAAAATAGGATTTTTTATTGTTACTTTTAATATAGTTTTAATTTATTTTTCTCAAGAATTAAGATGTTATATGCTTTTGATGCTTCTTGGTGTGGCAAGTTCGTTGTTTTTGTTTAGCTTTAAAGGGAGAAATAAAATATATTATTTATTTAGTTCAATGATGCTATTATATACTCATTTTTATGGAACTTTTTTGGTTTTATATAATTTTATTTTTGGTTTTTTCTTTTGTTTTAAAAAAAGAAAAAAGATTGATTTTTTAAAAATAAATTTATTATCTTTAATTAGTTTTTTACCTTTATTAATTTTTAAAAAGGAAGGCTTAACTAATGATTTCAATTCTTGGTTAAAAAAACCCGACTGGATTGATATCAAGCTTGTGTTTGAGACTTTTTCTGGTAAGGTTTTTTTCTTTTTAATTTTTTTAATTATTTGTTTTTTTGCTTTAAAGTTTATAAAAAAAAGAAAAGAAAAAATATTTGTTCTTTATAATTTTTTTGCAATTTTGTTCGTGTTTTTTGCTTCGATTATATTTTCTTTTTTGATTAAGCCAATTTTTTGTTATAGATATTTTTATATTGTGTATCCTTGTTACATTGCTTTAATTTCTTATTTTGCGGCTTGTAATTGGAAATTTAGATTACAAATTGTTTTAAAGTTTTTATTTATAATTTTTTTGGGATTATATTCAAGAGTAAATTATCAAAATCTTTTTTGTAACCATAATATTTATTTAAAATTCATACAAAATGATATAGATTATAATGTAAATAATTATATTTTTATGACTGATACAGTTGAGGGCTATTCCAAATTTGAAAATATTTTTAAGGGTAAAAATAATGTAGAAGTGTTGTATTTACCTGTGAATAAAGGCATGAAAGAGATAGACTTTCATAAATATGGTTTTAGGGAACCTTATTGTGTGTATGTTTTAAATTTATATTTAAAGGATGATGTTTTTGAGAATGCTTCTGATATAGTATTATACAAAACACCTCTTGGAGTTTTTTCGAAGACTGTATTTAAAAAATAAGGAGCAAGTTTATGTTATTGGATTTGATTGAAAAAAGAAAGAGTGTTCGGGAGTATCTTGAAAAAGACATACCAAATGAGGATTTAAAAAAAATTTTGAAAGCAGGATATTATGCGCCTTCATGGATGAATAGTCAACCATGGAAATTTATTTTGGTTAAAAATCCAGATACAAAAGCTCTTTTGTCTCAATTATCCGGTAATCAGCCGCATGTAAAAAATGCAAATGCTCTTATTGTTTGTATAGCGGATAAAAATGGATGGTCAAAAGAGGAATTTGGTAAAGTTCTTGCAGCAAGAGGAATAGGAGAATCAGGCAGAGAAAAAATTTTTAGTATACCAATGTTTTATCCACCACTTTTGGGTGAAGATAAGGTTTTATTAAGGACGGTTGAACAGGTTACTTATGCTGTTTCTTATATGATGCTTGAAGCTAAGGATTTAGGTGTTGATTCTTGTATAATTGGTGCAATTTCAAATGAAGCGACGGTTAAAAATGAAGAATTAATTAAAAAAGTAAATGAAATTTTAAATTTAAATAATAATGAAGTAATAATTACAATGATTACACTTGGATATGCTAAGGAAGAAATACCTACAAATAAAATAAGAAAAGATTTTGATGAAGTTGTTTATCTTGAAAAAAAAGGATGTAAACTGGAATTTTAGTTAAAAAGGGCTTTATTGCCCTTTTTAAACTGTTTTTGTGTATAATCTTATTTTAAATTTTACAATTAATATGGTTTTATCTTTGTCATAAGGTTCAATATAAATTTCATAAATATTACTTAAGTAATTTTCCTTGGCAATATTTTTAAAGAAGTTTTGAAATTGTGAATAATTGCCAACCGCTGTAAATGAAAGTTCGCAAGCGTTATAACCCGGAACATTAGCAAACAAAACTTTATCATCTGCAGGTTGGTAGTTGTAATCAATAGAGCGAATTCTAATTCCACTATTTGTCATATTTGATAAAACATTTTCAAACATTATACCAAAAGAAGCTTCTGGGCTGAATTGTTGACCTAATACTTCGTATATAACCTTTCCGCTTTCCGATTCTTTTTTCTTTTGAACATTATCTTCTTTTTGACGTTTAATTTGAGTGAGTTTATCTTGTTTTGTTTCTAGTTCCGCCTTTTTTTGTACAACTTCGTTGTGACTTTCAAAAGCAAGTGAAGCAAAATACCATGTTCCGTATAAACCACCAATGATTGATACTACTACGACAAGAATGTATAAAATTTTATCTTTTATAAGTTTTTCCATTGTTAATTCCTAATTTGTAGGTTTCATTTGTTTAGAAGGTTGTTCAATGTTTTCTGTTTTAACTCTTGGTATAATTTCATTTTCATCTGCAACATCTTCTTTATCTTGTTTTTTCGGGCTAAA
This sequence comes from Candidatus Gastranaerophilales bacterium, assembly GCA_944324475.1. GTDB lineage: Bacteria > Cyanobacteriota > Vampirovibrionia > Gastranaerophilales > Gastranaerophilaceae > RUG14156. The sequence continues at coordinate 26,485 of CALUWK010000019.1, read as the reverse complement.
TTGAATTTCTGTGTTTGAAATTTCAAAACTGTAAAGTCTGTCTGTGTTGTTATCTATTGCTAAGTCTTTTATAACATTACTTTCTTCCTGTGATTGAGAATTTTCTGTTACTACTTTTAATTCTGTCAATTTAATATCGGATTGGGGAGATACGATTCTTAAGTTTTTATAATATTCATAAATATCGATAATGCTTTCTGCTATACCTCTTATAGCTATTTGATTTCCTGCTTTGTTGTAGTATTTCGTGAGCCATACATTTTTTGGGATATCTGTTGCAATAGAGTCATAAAAATTAATAGCCGTAACATTTAGGGCCGCAACTTCATCTATTACCATATTCATATCTATTTCTACTTTTTTTTCTGTTTTACTTTCTGCGTTTATTTGTGCATCAATGCTTTGTATTTGGTTGTTTATTTCTGAAATATTATTTTGTGATTGTATATCTAAGAAATATAAAAGTCCGATTAAAGCTCCAAAAATAATCGCACATACAGCTACAATTAAAATTGCAAGTTTGTCTACAAAATTACTTGTTACTTCTACTGTATTTCCAAGTATTTTTGTTGTAAAATATACGCCCATGTTTGCGTTTGGGTCATCTTGTAAAACATTTAGAATTAAGTTAAAGTCTGTTTTAGTGCATGCTGCGCCAATAGTTGCAAGTGTTACTGAATTTGCCGCATTGAAGTCAGTAGCAGACATAACTTCCATAAGTGGTTTTTTCGAGTATTTATTGGAATCTATTGCAATTATTTCTCTATCAAATTGTAGTTGTCTTTTTAAAACTTCTGCGCATATATCATCAGTTTGGCTGATTATATATAAATTTGTTGAAGAAAAATTGGATAAAAATTGTGAGGAACTCGAAACAATAGTTTGATAAGCTTCTTCCATTGAAAAAGATTTAATTGCAAGTGGAACTTCATTGTAGTTAACGAGATTCTTGCCGTCCATTTGGAATAAGGTATAGCTGTTTGTGTTGATTAACATTGCAGTCCAAGAGGCTTCTTCAAGAACTACATCACTTATATAACCTGTTACATAAAGTCCTCTTAAAGTTGCAGAATATGAGCTTTCTATTCCAACAAGTTGTAGACCGACATCTGAAATAATTTCTTTTATTTCATCAACAGTACTTTTTTGGAATGATGCGTATGCTAATTTTTTTTGCGAACCTCCTTCAAGGTTTATAATTTCACACCAACCTGAAACAGGTTCATCTCTTTTAAAAATATAAAATTCTTCGGCTTTTGAAAGAATGGCAGTTTTTATTTCGGGGTTGCTAATCATTGGTGGAATTTCAAGAAAATCAAAATATACATTTGGTAAAACTAAATATACAAATGATTTTGGAGCAATTTTCATTTCGTCCATGAGCTCTACAAGAGCTGTTTTAAATTGCACGTAATCTTGAATTTCTCTTGTTGAAAAATTATACTCAACTTTTTTTTGTCCGTAATTTAAAATTGTAGACTTGTTTCTATCCAGAATTACTGCTTCTAATCCTATGCCCGGAGTTAGCGCAATCCCGACAACTTGTTTTTGATTTCCTGCAGATAAAAAATTTAACATCTCTATAAAATTCTAAACTTATTCACATCCTATTCTTATTTTATAATACAATAATTAAATAAAATAATGTAGTAACTTAACAATTATATACAAAAATTTAAGGTTAAAGTGTTATGCAAAAAGTTGAAAATACTTATGTTTACGGTAAAAATCCGGTGTATGAGATATTGTTAAAAAATCCTAAGCGTGTTAATAAAATATATTTTCAAAATGGAATTTTTTTCGATAATCGTTTAAAAAGGATAAATGATTTAGCTTTTCAGAATAGAATTCAAGTTCAATATTTAAATTTGCAGAAATTTAATGATTATTTTGAAGAAAAACCTAATTTTCAGGGAGTTGTAGCGAGTGTTTCTCCTGTAGAATATTTAGAATTATCTGATTTTTTAGAAAAAAATAGTAAAGATTATAAAAGATTAGTTATTTTAGATAGTGTAGAAGATCCCCATAATTTGGGTGCAATAATAAGAACAACTGCAGCTGCTGGTTTTGATGCAGTCATGGTATCGAATCACAGAGCTGCTGCTGTTACTGCTCTTGTTGAGAAGATTTCTTCAGGTGCTGTTAATCACATACCAATAATTAAAACAACCAGTCTTTCGGCTAGTATTGATATATTAAAAAAACACGACTTTTGGGTAATTGCAACACAAATGGAAGCAAAAGACAATTATTATGAAATTGATTATACCAATATGAATTTTGCGCTTGTAATGGGGTCGGAAGGAAAGGGTATATCAAAAACGATTTTGAATAAAGCTGATTTTACGGTTAAATTAGAATCAAATTTTGAATCTTTAAATGTTTCTGCGGCTGCTGCTGTTATAATATATGAAGCAAAAAGGCAAATAGAAATTAAGCAAAAACCTAAATCTCTTTAAGAAAATCGAAAAATAATGTATAATAGCCTTATCTTTGGAGATTAAAATGAAACAAAAAACTAAAGAAGAAAAAAAAGTTCAAGAAGATTTTTTGTATGATGATTTGGATGAAGAAACACTTTTAGAAATTGATAATGATATTCAAAGTAAGGAAGATGAGGATGAAGATTCTCCAAAAAATCATGAAGATTATAAATCAGTTGTTGCAGATGATTCAGTTAAAATGTATCTTCAACAAATTGGTAAAATACCACTTTTAAGTTTTGAAGATGAATTGGAAGTTGCCCGTCAAATTAAAGAAAATCATTCTCAAAAAGCCAGAGAAATACTGATTAATGCTAATTTAAGATTAGTTGTTTCTATTGCAAAAAAATATATTGGAAGAGGTTTATCTTTTTTGGATTTAATCCAAGAGGGAAATTTAGGATTGATGAAAGCTGCAGAAAAATTTGATTATTCAAAAGGATATAAATTTTCAACTTATGCTACTTGGTGGATTCAACAGGCAATAACAAGAGGAATTGCAGATAAATCAAGAATGATTAGATTACCTGTTCATATGATTGAAACTTTGAGCAGGATAAAAAGAGCTACGATTGAATTGTCAACGGAATTAAATAGGGTTCCGACAAAAGAAGAAATTGCAAAAAGAATTGATATGCCTGTTGCAAAACTCGTTGCTTTGATGAAAAGTTCTCAAAGTACTATCTCGATTGAAACTCCTGCTAACCAAAAAGACGATACATCAAAAATAGCAGATTTTATTGTGGATGATACTCATCTTACTCCTGATACTAAAGTTACACAGGAGAATTTGCTAGAAGATGTACAAAAAATGTTAAATCAATTAAATCCTAAAGAAAAAGATGTTTTAATTATGAGATATGGGCTTGATAATAATGGGCAAAAAAAGACTCTTGATGAAATAGGTTCGCGCTATGGGGTTTCAAGAGAGAGAATAAGACAGATTGAAACAAGAGCCATTGCAAAATTAAAAAAATTATGCAGGAATAAAAATCTTTCTGTTAATTTAAAAAACTACATAGGATTAGATTGATTTAATTATGTAAACAAAAACCTCTTTCGCTATCGAAAGAGGGATTTTAGGTTTTCCTGATATCCTCGGGTTTTATAGTGGTTTACTCTCTTGTATATATAAAGTATATATAGAGTATAAAATTGCTAAATAAAGAAAATATTGTAATATTTCTTCATATATTTTGTCTATTGCCTGATTCTACTGATATAGCTACTATTAAGATTTGTAAATGAGATGCAGAAAAAATAAATTTAATTTAATATATCTTAACAAAATACTTGAAAAAGTAATATTAAAATGATATATTAAATATATCAATTATATATCATTTCTCTGTTAAATAATTTAAGCTACGGTTACAAAATCTTGTTTCTTTAGTTTGTTTTGTGTTGCAAAGACGAGGTATTTTTTATGTTAAAAAAAATTGAAGACGAATTTGAAAATGAAACATCTCTTATTTTAAAGGCAAAAAATGGTGATATTTTTGCTAGAAATAAATTGATTGAGAAAAATATTACTTTGGTTCAAAAAATTGCTGCAAAATCTATAACTTCTTCTTCTCTTTCTGTTTCTGATTTGGTTCAAGAGGGGATTTTCGGTTTAGTTGTTGCTATCGAAAAATTTAATCCTTCATTAGGGTTTAAATTTTCAACTTATGCTACTTGGTGGATTAAACAAGCTATGTTTAAAGCAATATCTGAACAGAGTTATGCTGTGAATATCCCTGTTTATATTCAAGAGACATTGTCAAGATATAAAAAAACTAAGCAAAATATGGAACAAATTGTTCAAAAAGAAGTTTCTAAAAAAGATGTTGCAGAAAAATTAAATTTAACCGAAGAAAAAATTGATACTTTTTTGAATGTTTATACTAAAGCACTTTCCATAGAATCAGGTGTTGCTATGACTGATAATAAAGAGTTAACTTTAGCTGAAATTATTGAAGATGAGAAGCAAAATGTTGAAAAGGATGTAGTTAATTTGGAGTTAAAAAAAGATATAAAACGAGCTCTTGATAATTTAAAAGAAAAAGAAAAAACTGTTATTGTTCTAAGATTTGGTCTTGAAAATCAAACTAAAAAAACTCTTGAAGAGATTGGTAAAAGTTATGGTGTTACAAAGGAATGTATAAGACAAATTGAAAAAAGGGCGTTAAATAAAATTGCAAATTTAGATTTTGTAAAATTAAATCTCATTTCTTATATTAAATGATATTTGACAATGAAGTATTTTAAAGTTAATATATAACAATATATTTTGCATTAGATATATAAATATATTTGTTATATATTAATAAACCAAAAACATGACTGAGCACAATAGACGGGTGCTCATTTTTTTATTTTTGTTTTACCACAGTATAAATATATGGTTTTGAGAAATATTTATTTGCGGTTTCAATTATATCGTTTTGAGAAACATTTTTAATCATTTCTTTGTATTCTTCAAAAGCATTTAAATTTCTTCCTAATGCACTGTACCAGCTTAAAAGGTCGGCTTCGTCCATGTTGGTTTCAAGTGAAAGCAGAAATTTTCCTAATAATTTGTCTTTTGCATCATTTAATTCTTGCGTTGTGACCATTTCTGTTTTAATTGTTTCAATTTCACTCAAAATTCCTTTTTTGGCTTCTTCTATACTATTTTCATTTGTTCCTATATATGCAACAAAAGCTCCATCAAGAACATTTGTCATAAGGCTTGAACCTACTGTATACGCTAGTCCTTTTTCTTCTCTTAGTTTAGTAAATAGTCTGGAGGACATTCCTTCACCCAAGATTGAATTAATTACACTTAAAGTTGCTATATCTTTTCTATTTAAAACCCCGCATATTTTGTATCCAAGAGTCATCCAATTTGCTTGAACTTCATTTTTATAAAGTGTTGTTTCAATGTTTTTTGTTGGATGGTAGGGGTTATATTTATAATTTGAAAATGAGAATTTTGAACCATTTGGGTTTTCTTTAATTATAGAGTTTAATTTTTTTGTTATATATTCTTCATTAATGTCTCCAACAACGCTTATAGACATATTTTCTGGATTAATAATTTTGGAATAAAATTCAACAATATCATCTCTTGAAACGTTATTTATGTTTTTCAGGATGAATTCAGAGTTTTGACCATATATTGAATTTAAAAATGCAAGTTTTCTAAATTCATCAAAAACAAAAGATGAAGGGTTGTCTGAAATTCCCTTTAATTCTTGTATTTTTCTTTCTTTAATCTTTTTAATTTCATAATCTGAAAAAACCGGTTTGTTAATAACTTCATCCAATGCGCATAAAGCTTTATCCAAGTTGTCTTTTGTTGTTTGGATAACTATTGCAAAAATGTCGTTTGTTGAGCTTACTCCTAATTTTATTCCGTTTTCATCAAGAAAATTTGCAAATTCGGAATTTGTGTAGTTTTGCGTTCCTGCTGTTGCACTTAGTGCTGCCAACATTGCACTTGCAGGTTTTTTTTCGATTGCTTTAGAACCCTTTATTGTTATATCTATTGCTATTATTGAATTTGTTGTTTTCTTTTTAGTAATTAGAGTTGCACCATTTTTGAGCAATGTTTTCTTTTCGTTCCCCCTTTGTTCTAAAAGTTTATTTTCTTTTTGAGGATTATTTTGTTTAATATCTGAAATTTCTTTAAAATTAGCAGGTTTAATAATTGAAATTGCGTATTTATCAAGTGTTAGATATTTTTTTGCAACATTAATTATGTCTTTTTTTGTTACTTTATCAATATTTTTCAAATAGTTTTCATAAAATGTATCGTCATTTGCGAAAGTAAAATCATATCCTAAATCATCTGAGATATTTGAAATTGATTCTCTTGAATAATATGTATCTGTTTTGATTATATTTTTTGCTTTTTGAACTTGTGATTCTTCAAATTGTCCGTTTTGTATCTTTTTTAATTCTGATATAATTTCATTTTCAACATTTTTTTCTTTTATAGGTTCAAAAGTTCCGTAGACATAAAACATTCCGGAATCTTTTTGGGAGTAATTGCCCGAAGAAATTGATAAAACAAGTTGTTTATTTTCTTTTAAATTTTGGTTTAGAATAGAACTTTTACCTGATGATAACATTGTTGCTAAAACATCAAGAGCGTAGTTGTCTTTTGCATCTGAAAATTTAGGAGCTAAAAAAGCAATCATTATGTGACTTTTGTTGATATCCATTGTATCTTCTATACGTTCTATTTTATTTAAAGGTTTTATTTTTGGATATTTTATTTTAACTTGTTTTGCTTTTTGTTTTGAGGAAAAAGCTTTTGCAACTTTATTTAAAGCTTCTTCTTTATTGACATCTCCCACAATGACGGTTGTAAAAGCGTCAGGAGTATAAAATTTATTGTAATAATCAAGTATTTCTTCTCTTGTGACATTTTGAATTATTTCTTTATTGCCAATAACATTTCTTTTATATGGGTGATTTGATTTTTCATATAGAACTTTGTATATATTATCAAAAAGTCTATTTGAAGGGCTATCTTTTGTTTTTGAAATTTCTTCAATTACGACAGGGCGTTCTCTTTCAAGTTCTTTTCTTGGAATCATTGGATTTAAAAGCATGTCTGAATGTAATTCAAGTGCTAGATCAAAATCTTTAGATGGTATTTGAATATAGTAGTGTGTAAAATCTTTGCTGGTGCCTGCATTTACTATTGCACCTTTAGAGTCTAGGATTTTATCCATTGTTCCTGTTGGATATTTTTGTGTGCCTTTGAAAAAAAGGTGTTCTAGAAAATGGCTTATTCCTGAAGTTTTTTCGTCTTCATTAATTGAGCCTGTATTTATCCAAGTGTCTATTTTTACAATATTGTTATCTCTTACTTCTTTTATTATAACTTTTTGGCCTGTAGGAAGTTTATTAATACTCATTCCTTCTTCAAGAGCAAAAACTGTTCCGATTGAAAGAGTTATAATCATCAGTGCACTAATTAGTTTTTTCATTTTAAATCCTCATTTTTTACTTTTAGTTCGCAACACATTTGACATGATGAAAAAATTTTTGAATATTTTAAATTTTTTCTAAAACAACGATATTTAGCATTGTTGATAATATCAATTAATTTTTGTTCTTTTATATTACCTATTTTATATGATAAACAGGGGTAAATATCCCCCATTGGATTTATTATTGTGTTTGAATATGGAAAAAGACATGGAAAATATATTTCTTTTATATTTTTATTTGGATTTTTAAAAAAGTTTTTAATTGTATTAAGTTCAATTTCTGAATTTTGATTATCAAATTTTGGTGAAAATCTAATTTTGGTTTTGGAAAATTTTTTTATTTTTTGAATTTCAAGATAAATTTTTTCAAATTCATTTAAATTAAAATATTGTTCAATAGGATAGTTTGGTTTATAAAAAATTTCATCAAAATGATTATATAAGGTGCCATTTTGTTTTAGATTATTATTTCTTAAAAAAGAAATTGATAAAAACTCAAAATTTGATTTTGTGGCATATTCATATAATTTTAAAATGTCTTCAAGATTGTCTTTTAGGACTATTGTTTTAATATCGACCATAATTTTTGTTTTGCTTTTTTTTCTTTTTTCTTTTAGATTTTCAAGATTGCTTATTATTATATTAAAAATTCCTTCTTTGTTTCTGAATTTGTCATGGTTTTTGCCCCATCCGTCAAGTGAAACACTTAAAAGAAGTATTTTTGATTTTATAATGTCGTCGATAATTCTATCGTTTAAAAAAAGTCCGTTTGTGACTATATTTACTTTTCCAAGAGTTTTTTTGGAGGATGCAAAAAGAATTTCGGAAAAATCTTCTCTAATTAAAGGTTCTCCGCCAACAAGAGTAATGAAGCTCCAAAAAGGAATTTGTTTAATAATATTTAACCATTGTTTTGTAGTAAGTTCTTGTTTATTGCGATTATTGCCTATATAGCAATATGGGCAATTTAAATTACAACGATGCGTTAATTCAAGGAAATATCTTAAAGGTAAAATTGCTTGTCCTGTTTTAATCATCGGATTATTATAGCTAATAAGACTATATAAATTTCTTAATTTGTCAAATAATTCCGATTTATTCATAAAATAAATTTTACTACATTTAATATTTATAGTAAAATTTAATTTAAAAAGCATGAGGGATTTTTCTCATTGTTTTATGGTTGGATATTAAAATGTAGGAATGGCGGCTTTTTTGATGAGTTCATTAAACAAAAAAGAAAGTGAAGCTTGGGATAGCTTTATAAATATTTTGTCAGAAAAACTTCCCGGGTTTGTTCGTCCTTGGATAAATTCTCTTGAACCTGCTTTGCCGTTATTTGAAGAAAGTGAAAATGGTATATTTTTAATTAAAAGTTCACAGAGTTTTGGTATTCAAGTTCTTCAACAAAAACATTTAAAAGAAGTTGAAGATGCGTTGTTTCAAGTAACAAATATAAAAAGAACTCCAAGATTTATACTTGATGAGAATGCAAAAGCTAAGAAGAAACAGAAGTTAACTCAAGAACAAAAAAATCATGAAGCAATGGCGGTTAAGATGGAAAATCTTTCGCAAATGCATTCTTTTTGTGGTTTGAATTTAAAATATACATTTGAAAATTTTGTTGAAGGTGAAAATTCTAAATTTGCATATAAAATTGCTCAAATGATAGCTGAAGCTCCTGGACAAAAATATAATCCATTGTTTATTTCAGGCTCTGTGGGTCTTGGAAAAACTCATTTGATGCAAGCTATTGGGCATAAAATTTTAAGAAATTTTCCAAATTTGAAAGTTAGATATACAAAAGCAGAAGAATTTGGCAATAAATTAATTGAATCTCTAAATACTTGTAAAAATACAAGTGATTTAAATGAGAAAATGCGTAAATTTAGAGATATGCACAGAAATGTCGATGTTCTTTTGATTGATGATATTCAATGGATTGACGGCAAGAAAAGGACAGAGGAGGAAATTTTCAATACTTTTGATGCTTTATACCATGCTGGAAAACAAATTGTTTTTGCATCAGATAGACCTTTGTCGGCTTTTGAGATGATACCGGATAGATTAAGAAGTCGTTTTGAATGGGGAATTGAAGCCAATATTACTGTTCCTGATTTAGAAACCAGAATGGAGATTGTAAAACGGCATGCAATTTTATCGAATTTTCCTATAACAGATGATGTTGCTTTATTTCTTGCTAAAGAATTTTCAACGAATATAAGAGAATTGGAAGGTGCATATAATAAATCAAGTGCAAGAGCTTCTATTGAAGGAGTTGAATTGAATGTTGAAAATGTTGTTGAATTTTTAGGTTTAAAAAATAAAAAGAAAAAAATTTTAGTTTCAGATATTTTAAAAATTTGTGCGAGATATTTTTGTGTAGATGAAGATGAGATTTTATCAACTGCGAGAGCAAAAGAGGTTGTAAATGCAAGAAAATATGCAATTTATTTGTCAAGAGAAATACTTGATTTAAGTTATCCTAATTTGGCAAGAGAATTTAGAAAAAATCACACAACAATTATGTATCAACATGAAAAATTAAAAAAAGATATTAAATCTAATAAAGCAATGCAAATTATTACTGATGAATTAAAAGAACTATTAAATAAACAATCTAGTTAACTAATGTTTTTGCAAATTCGACTGTATCATCATTTATTTGCCCGCTTGCAAGTTGTGCCAGTGCTTTTAATTTTTCTTCCTTATTTAAAATTTTTATTTTAATACTTGTATTTTCATTGTGAGTTTTAGAAATCCATATGAAGTTGTCTGCTTTTGCGCAAATTATTGCTTGGTGACTTATACATATTATTTGTGTAGTTTTTGATAATTTTATTAAAGAATTTGAAACAGCGTTTGATGTAATTCCTGAGATGCCTGTGTCTATTTCATCAAATATGACTGTTGGAACTTTATCAATATTGGCAAAAATTGTTTTCATTGCAAGCATAACTCTTGAAATTTCACCGCCTGATGCAATTTTTGCTAAAGGCGAAGGGGTTTGATTTTTATTTGTTGAAATTAAAAATTCGACATTGTCTTCACCGTTTTCTTTTTTTGAAGTTTTATTAATTAATATTTCGAATTTTGCTTCGCTTAATTGTAAATTTTTTAGCTGTTCAACAATTTTTTCAGAAAGTTCTTTTGCGTTTTTGTTTCTATATTCATTTAGTTTGTTTGAAAGTAAATTCAATGAGTTTAAAAGAATATTATAATTTTTTTCGATGGATTCAATGTTATTTTCACTATTTGTTAAATTTTTAAGTTTTTTTTCAATGTTTTTTCTTTCTTCTTCAAGGTTTTCTCCATACTTTCTTTTTAACTTTTGAATTAAAGATAGCCTTTCGTTGAGCTCATTCAGTTGTTCGGGATTAAATTCAAGATTTGAAGAATAATCTCTTAGGTAACTTGCACAATCTTTTAAATTTTCAAGTGCATCAAATAATGTTTCTTGTGAATTTGTGAGATTTTTGTCAAGAGTTGCACAATTTGAAATTTCATATTTAATTTTTGATAAGCCTTCAATTATATTTTGATTGTCCCCATATAGTGCCCAATATGCTCCGTAGGTTTTTTCTTTTAATTCTTGAGCATTGACTAAAACATTTAATTCTTTTTTAATCTCTTCTTCTTCATTGGTTTTTATTTCAGCATCATCAAGCTCTTTTAATTGAAAAGATAAAAATTCAATTTCTCTTTGATTATTTTGAAAATTTTCTTTTAGAAAGTTTAATTTCTTTTCGGTTTCTTTAAATTCAAAGTAGGTTTCTTTATATGTTTTTAAAATTTCTTTAAATTCAGGACTTTTTTTGCTTACATAATCGTCAAGTAAAATTATATGGTTTTTTGGAGACATGTAAGTGTATGTTTGATGTTGAGAATGAATGTCAACAAGTTGTTCACGTTTTTCTTTTATTTCCTCAAGGTTTGATAAAATGCCGTTAAGTCTGAATTTTGATTGCGTATTTATTTCTCTTGAGATTACCGTTTCTTCTTTATTTATTATAAAAGTAGCTTCAATTAAAGTGGGTTTTTCTTTATTTAAAATTGTTTCTTTTGAAATTTTTGCACCAAGAACGCAATCAATAGCTTTAATAATGATGCTTTTTCCTGCTCCAGTTTCTCCACACAGTACATTAAAGCCTTCTGTAAATTCTAAAAAAGCTTCTTCAATTAATATAAAATTTTTTATTAATAGTGATTTTAGCATTTTATTTTCTGAATGCAACAGACCAGTGTAGTTTTTCTTTTAAAATATCATAAAATCTGTCATTTTGTCTGTTTAAAATTAAAAGTTTTGCATATTTTTCATTTTTTTCGATAATTATGTCATTTTCGGTTGTAAAATCTTCTTGTCCATCAAAAGAAATGTTTAATTTTTCTTTTTTTTCGCTTGAAGCTATTTTTATTTTTTCATCTGATGGAATTATTATAGGACGAGTATTTAAAGTGTGCGGACATATAGGAATAATTAAAAAGCAGTCTATATTAGGGGAAATTATAGGACCACCTGCAGAAAGTGAATATGCAGTTGAGCCAGTTGGAGTTGATATAATTAAGCCATCTGCAACGTACGAACATAGTTTTTTGTTGTTTATGTATAAATCAAGAGTTGCAGTTCTTGCACAATTTTGACCTTTAATTACAATATCATTAAGTGCGGTTTTATTTTTTGATTTTAACATAAGGCGATTTTCAATTTTATAATCACCCTTTTTAAGTTTTTCAATTACAAAATCGGCTTCATTTGGGTGAGCTTGAGCTAAATATCCAAGCCTTCCGATATTAAATCCTATTATTGGAATATCTTTTTTGCTGTAAAATCTTGAAGCTTTTAGAAATGTGCCATCTCCGCCTATTACAATAGCTAAATTTATATCATTTTTTAAATTATTAACAGAAAAAATTTTTACATTTTGTATTTTTGAGCCAATATTTTTTGCAAGGGATTTGGAATTATTAAGCTCAGGGTTAAAAATTATACCAATTTTTTCAAAGGTTTTTTCCATGGTTTTATTTTATCAAAAATTAAAAAAGTTGTAAAAATAAGTTTTTAAATAAGTTTAAAGTAAATTTTTGATTGACGTTGTTTTTTTATCATGTTAGCATGTTAGAGCTAAGAATTTTAACACCGAAGGAGGTGAAAACAATGCCTGAAGTAAGAGTTCGCGAAAATGAAAATATAGAATCTGCACTTAAAAGATTTAAGAAAAAAATTCAAAAAGCGGGTATCTTATCTGAAATTAAACGCAGAGAAAGATATGAAAAACCTTCTGTAAAAAGAAAAAGAAAATCAGAAGCAGCAAGAAAAAGAAAAGTATAGAATTAAAACCGACAACACTAATTGTCGGTTTTAATTATTTATAAACATTTTGCCTTTATGTTATAATAAAATTATTAATAAAAAGGAGAGTTATATGGCAAAAGATGCTAGTTTTGATATAGTTTCCGAATTTGATAAGCAAGAGCTTTTGAACGCTGTTGATCAGGTAAAAAGAGAGTTGTCGACAAGATTTGATCTTAAGGATTCAAATTCAGATATAACTTTGGATGATGATAAAGCAATTAATATAACTACCAATGATGAAATGAAATTGAAAAATATTTATGATATTTTGCAATCTAAATTAATTAAAAGAAATTTAAGTTTAAAAATTTTAGATCCCCAAAAAGTTGAAAATGCTCTTGGTGGTAATGTTAAACAAGAAATTAAGTTAAAAAAAGGTTTATCGACTGAATTAGCTAAAAAAATTACAGGTTTTATAAAAGATACAAAATTGAAAGTTCAAGCTTCAATTCAAGGTGATTCGGTTAGAGTAACAGGTAAAAGCAGGGATGATCTTCAAGATGTTATTAAAGCTATAAGACAAAAAGAAGATGAAATTGATGCACCTTTGCAATTTACAAATTATAGGTAAGTAATATGAATAATAAAGAAAAAGCTTGCGTTTTAGTTGAAAACGCACATAATTCGCTTGAAAAAATTTTTAAGGAAATTGATGAAATAGCTGAATATAATCAAAAAAAAGTTCTTGATGCTTTTTGTAAAAACAAAATAGGTGAGGAGCATTTTTATACTGTAACCGGCTACGGGCATGATGATATAGGTAGAGATGCTTTAGATAGGACTTATGCTGATGTTTTTAATACGGAAGCTGCAATAGTTCGTCCGCATTTTGTTTCGGGGTCTCATACAATAGCTTGTGCTTTATTTGGTGTTTTAAAATATAATGACAGGTTGGTTTCTGTTGCAGGTGAACCGTATGATACAATGCAACAAATAATTGGTTCTAGACCCAACACGGATGATTTTGAAACAAGTTTAATGGGTCATGGTGTTAAATATAGCGAAGTGCCCTTGAAAAATGGTTTAGATGTTGATTATGAAAATATTGAAAAATATTTGTTACCTGATACTAAAATGGTTTTAATACAGCGATCAAGAGGATATTCGTTAAGAAAACCTTTAACAATAGACGATATTAGAAGAATAATTAAAATAGTTAAAGCAAAAAACCCTCAAATATGCTGTTTTGTTGATAATTGCTATGGTGAATTTACAGAAAAACTTGAACCAACCGATGTTGGAGCGGATTTAATCGCAGGAAGTCTTATTAAAAACCCAGGTGGCGGTATAGTGGAAGCTGGCGGATATATTGCAGGCAAGAAGAAATTTGTTGATATGGCAGCTAGAAGGCTTACAGCACCTGGAATAGGAGCCGAGGGTGGCGCTATGCATAATCAAACAAGAGTGATTTTGCAAGGTTTTTTTATGGCACCCAGTGTAACTTCATACGCTTTAAAGGGTTCTATTTTGGCTGCTAAAGTTTTTGAGGATATGGGATTTAATACTTTTCCTTCGTCAAACGCCAAAAGAAGTGATTTAATTCAAACTATTAAATTTAATAATGAAAAAGAACAGCAGGCTTTTTGCACTATGATTCAAAAAAATTCCCCTGTCGAAAGTTATTTAACACCAATTCCTGATACGGTTCCTGGTTATGATTGCAATTTACTTATGGCCGGTGGAAGTTTTATCGAAGGTTCTACTATTGAGCTTTCCGCAGATGGCCCTGTTAGAGAACCATGGGCAATATATCTTCAAGGCGGTTTAAGTTATTTCCATGTTAAAATTGCACTTAAAGCTGTTGTAGAGGCATTGTTAGAGCAAAGAGAGTTAATTTTTGCCAAGTAAAAACCCGAAATATGTTGCACCTAAGCCTATTATTACGCTTGAAATTATATAAATTATAAAATGTAAATATTTTCCTTCTTTTAGGAAATAAATACCTTCAAGGCTAAAAGTTGAAAATGTTGTTAAACCGCCAAGCAAACCTGTTGTTAAAAAAAACAGTATATTTTGAGGCAGCTGAATTTTATTTAGTAATAATCCTGATATAAGTCCTATTAAAAAACAGCCTGTAATATTTATCGTAAATGTTGCGGGATAACCTATTTTAAAATTATCTATGCAGGTTTTTGTAATTAAATATCTTAAAGTTGCACCAATTCCGCCGCCTACAAAAATTGATAAAATGTTTAATATTTATTTTTTTCCTTATTCATACCTTAAAGCATCAATTGGATTTAATAAAGAAGCTTTATATGCAGGATAATATCCAAATCCTATTCCAACCAATCCTGAAAAACCAAACGAAAGAAGTATAGGAGCGAGAGTTATTTCTATGCTTGTTCCAAATACTCCGCCTACTATAAGGGCAATAACGATGCCTGTAATAACACCTATTAAACCGCCAATTAGTGATAAAATTAAAGCTTCAATTAAAAATTGTATTTGGATATCTATTGCTCTTGCTCCTATTGCCATTCGGATTCCAATTTCTTTTGTTCTTTCGGTTACTGAAACCAGCATAATGTTCATTATACCTATGCCGCCTACGACAAGTGAAACTGATGCGATAGAAGCCAGTAAAATTGCAAAAGTTCTTACTGTTGATTTCATTTTTTCTTGAAATTCTGCACTATTTCTTATTTCAAAATCATTTTCTTGCAATTTTCCGAGATTGTGTCTGCGTCTTAAAATTTCTTCTATATCTTTTTCTGCCATGTTTGTGTCTTCAAGAGAAGCAGCTTTTACTATTATTTGATTAACGGACCCCGGAAAATCTGTTCCAAAAACTTTTCTTTGAGCGGTTGTTATTGGGATAAATATAATGTCATCCTGATCCATTGGTCCCATTTGCCCTTTGGACTTTAGTGTTCCTATGACTTTAAAGGGAACATTACCTATTCTTATGGTTTTATTTATAGAATTTACATCTCCAAAAAGCTCTGTTTCAACTGTAGAACCTATTATCGCAACTTTTGCTGCGTTTTTATCGTCATCTTTTGTAAATGTTCTGCCTCTGCTAACTTCATAATTTTTAACGTATAAATATGGTGTTGTAACCCCATATACAGTAGTTGACCAGTTTTGATTTCCGTACATAACTTGTTTAGTTGAGTTCATAACGGGGGCAACTGCTTCAACGCCCCTTGCTGTTTTTTGAATTGCAGTGGCATCTTTTATGCTTAAAGTGGGTTTTGTACCCATGCCCATCGAAACCCCGCCGGTTTTTGCAGTGGCGGAGCGAATTGTAAGCAAGTTAGAACCCATAGATTCCATGTTTTCTTGAACTTGTTTATTTGCACCTGAACCTATGGCAAGCATGATAATTACTGCCGCAACACCTATTATAATCCCTAAAGAAGTTAAGGCGGAACGCATTTTGTTTACTTTGAGAGAATTTATTGCAATTTTCATTGTGGATTTGAAATCTATCATGTTTGCCTTGTCCTTTGTTTGAGCCATTCTTCTTTAGGAAGATCGGAGACAATTTTACCGTCTTTAAATTTTATAATTCTTTTTGTATATTCTGCAATGTCAGGTTCATGAGTAACCAGAACAACAGTTTTTCCAAGATTTTCATTTAAATTAACAAAAAATTCCATAACATCAATACTTGTTTTGGTGTCCAAGTTACCTGTAGGTTCGTCTGCTAAAATTAATGGTGCATCATTTACTATTGCTCTGGCTATTGCAACCCTTTGTTGTTGTCCGCCCGACATTTGAGAAGGCATATTGTTTTCTTTTTTGTCAAGACCGACGATTTTTAATGCTTCTCTTGCTCTTTTGTATCTTTCTTCTTCGGGAATTCCTTTATATATCATAGGCATACATACATTATCAATGGCTGATGTTCTTGAAATTAGATTAAAACCTTGAAAAACAAAACCTATTTTATTATTTCTTATGTCTGAAAGTTGATTAGGATTTAGTGAGAAAACTTCGACTCCTTCAAGATAATATTCTCCCGAGGTTGGTTTGTCGAGTGTGCCAAGCATATTCATACAGGTTGACTTTCCGGAACCAGATGTTCCCATAATAGCCACAAATTCACCTGTTTCAATAGTAAAAGAAACGTCATTAAGTGCGTGGAAGGTTTCTTCTCCCATTTGGTACGTTTTTATTGCATTTTTAACTTTAATTAGTTCCATATTTTTTCTCAAAAATTACATTCTTGGCGGACGCATACTGCTTGTTTGTTTTTTTGATTTTCCTCCGATTGACGAAATGACAACTTTGTCGCCTTCTTTTATTTCATTTGAAATAATTTGTGTTTTATTTTCATCCGATACTCCAAGCTCAACATTATAGCGTTTTAAACCGCTTTTTGTTTGAATCCAAATGCCTTGCTGTTCGTATTTTCGGGTATTATCTTCAGGGGTAAATTTAAGGGCTTTATTATCAACGCAAAGAGCGTCTTTGACTTCATCTGTAATAATTGAAACATTTGCTGTCATACCTGGGATAACAAGACCTTCGGTATTATCTACAGATACTATAACTGTGTACGTTACAACATTATTTGTAGTAGTTGAAGCAAGACGAACTTGTGTAACTTCGCCTTCAAAAATTCTATCTTGATAACCGTCAAGAGTGTATTTTGCTTTTTGTCCGACTTCTATTTTTCCTATATCCGCCTCTGAAACGCTTGTTTCAATTTGCATTTTGGTTAAATCCTTAGCTACTTCAAATAACGTTGGAGTATTAAAACTTGCAGCTACCGTTTGACCAACATCAACTGCTCTTGAAATGACCGTTCCGTCGACAGGAGAAGTAATTTTTGAATATCTTAAATTTGTCATGTTATTGTCAAGTGAGGCTTGTGCGGCACTGACTTCTGCTTTTGCTGCATCAACTTCTGCTTTTGCTTGAAGATAATTTGAAAGTGCTAGTTCTACATCATCTTTTGAAACATAGTTTTTTTCATAAAGGTGTTTATATCTTTGATAATTATTTTTTTTGTATGTTAAAGTTGAACTTGCTTTTGAGTATGCTGCTTTTGCATTTCTTAATTTTGCACTTGATTGGTCGACGTTTGCTTGGAATAAACTCGGATCAAGTTCAGCTAAAAGGTCACCTTGTTTAACTATTGAGTTATAGTCGACATAAATTTTGGCAACCGTTCCTGAAACTTGTGTACCGACTGCTATTGTATTTATAGGTTTAATTGTACCTGATGCTTCGACGTATTCAACAATGGAATCCTTTTTGATTGGTTTTGTTATGTATTTAACGGTTGTTTTCTTTAAAATAAAAATAAGAAAAATTATTGCTATTAAAGAAATGACGCCGATTGCTATGTATCTTTTTTTCATCTTACCCCCATAGATTTAAGTAAGGTTTCTCTTGCTACATTATAATTAAACACTGCTTCAACAAAATTCAACTGCGAATTGTTGTAATTCGCAAGGGCATCTTGTAATTCAACATAATTATTTAAGCCTACACTGTATCTTCCGTCTGCAAGTTCAAAATTTTCAAGTGTTGCTTTAACTTTTGAATTCATGAGAGGAATTTTTCGCTCTAATTGCCGCATATTAACATAATTTGTTTGAACTTCCCAAAAAATATCTGCTTTAGATATATTTACATTATGCAAAGCTATATCTAAATATGATTCGCCTTCTTTGACCTGATAGTGTATTCCGTAAGGGTTAATTGAGCCTAAACCTACACTTGCCCCAAGTTGCAAAGGGCTTGAATATGTGGATTCACTTTTTGTGTAGCCCCAAGTTAAATCTCCTGTGATTTCAGGCAGATATTGTTTTTTGATTGCTTTTAAGGATTCATTTTGAACGAGTACAAGCATTTCATTTGATTTTAAGTCGGGTCTAAGGTTAAGAGCTTCATCAACTGCCTCTTTTCTTGTTAAGCTCAAAGGTTTAAATTCAAAATTTTGAATTATATCACGATGTTCAATTCCTGATGATAGCATAATAAGCCCGTCAGGAGTTTTTTTAACCGTTTCTTCGGGTGGTTTTATTGTCGTGAAACTTTCAACTTTTTTTCTGTAGTCTGCTTTTAGAAAACTAAAGTTTTCAGTATTTTTTACAATAAAATCTGTGTCTTCTTCGTAATACATTGAATTTTTAAGTGCTATAAGGGCGGTTTCTAAATTATTTTGCCCTTCAACCAGTTGTATTTTTGAGTCTGTCAGATTTACTTGTGCATTAACTACATCAATTTTAGATTTTAAGCCTTCATCGAACATTGCTTTTGTACGTTCATAATTAAGAGTGTTGATTCTGACGTTTTGTTCGTATATATCAAGATTGGCTAATGCTGATAAGACTTTATAGTAATTTATTTTAACTTCATAAATTACGCCTAAAACATCAAAATCGTAGTCATATTGAGCGGATTGAGTGTCATATTTAGCCATGTTTATTTTTGCTGTCGTTCTTCCGAAATCCCAAATCATTTCAGAAATTCCGACATTAAAACCAAGTGAATTTTCTTGAGAATTGACTATTCTTGTTCCGTTATTGTTGTTGTGGTTATAATTTACTCTGCCTGTGAGTCTTGGTGCATAGTTTGCTCTTTGTTGACCTATTCCTGATTTTGCGGCATTAATTCTTTCTTGTGATACTCGAAGATTGGGGTTGTGGGTCATTGCGTATTCTACACAATCTTCTATTGTCATAACTGAAAGTTGATTTAATGGAGGTCTTCTTCCTGTTCTTACTTCGGGTAGTTTAATTTCTTGAATTCTAAATTGTTGTTTTTTAGTCTTTTTTTGTTTTTTGTTTTGTGTATCTTCTTGATTTTCAACTTTTGTTTTGTTTCTTTTAAAGAAATTAAAAAAAGATTTTTTTGTTGTTGTGTTATTTTCTTCAATAGCGAAGGTGCTTTGAGCTAATATTAAAAAAGAAAATAATATAACCGGTGTTATCTTTTTCATTAAAATCTTCCCCTAATGATAAAATTATAATTCAAAAAAGTTAAATTTCATATCATTTTATTGTTGTATGACTTGTTTGCTTGATATTTGTTTTTGTGCGTTGTAGAATTGGGTTAGACTGGTATTTGCGCTTGTAGCTCAGCTGGATAGAGTGTTTGGCTACGAACCAAAAGGTCGGGGGTTCGAATCCCTCCAAGCGCGTATTTAAAAAAGAAGCTATAAAGACGCTTCTTTTTTTATACGACACTTGTCGGGATGCAATCGCTTCGCTTTTGCCCTCTCAAAAAAATAATATATTATACATTCCTTTTAAATGTTCAAATGAAATTTTTTTTAAAATCTTTGGTTTATTGTATTGGATTTGAAATATCTGAAGAATTGTTATTTCTGTTAATTTTGTTTAATTTAAAATTATTTTGATTTAATCTAATTGGTGAAATGTGCATATTTTTCCTTTCTTTTATCTGTACTTGTATAAAACTTCTAAATTTTTTTTGTTATTAATTTAGAATAAAAAATATAGTTTTATACAATATCCATATTACAAAAATCTTTATATGGACAATACGCACAGCTTGATTCTTCATAACTTGGTTCAAAATTGCAGTTTTTTATATTTTCTATTGCTTTATAAAACTCTTGAACAACTATTTCGCATTCTTTTTCGGTTAAATTTAAGATTCTTGTTTTTCCGTCAAGTAAAAATAAGAAACCTGTTTGTTTTACTTTTTTTCCTGTAATTTTTTCAAAAAAGTATTTATATAAGCACATTTGGTTATAATAATTTTTATATTTTCCGTCAGATGAAAAAGCTTTTTCATTTTCAGGTTTAGAAGTTTTATAGTCAATTATGTTAAAAGTTCCGTCTGAGTTTTTTTCCAGTTTATCAATTATTCCTTTAAATTTATAATTTTCTGTTTCATATTCTATTTTGTATTCTGCTGCGTATAAGTTTGAAGCGGGTGTATCGGATAAATGTTGATAATAATTATCAAGTTCATTTATTCCTCTTTGAAGATATATTTTTTTTGTTTCTATGTCTGACATTGGGTATGTAGAAAATATATTTTTGAATAAATTTAAAATTTCATCTTTATTTGGGTATTGTTTATTTTTAATTGTTGTATTAATAATGTATTCAAAGGTTCTATGTATTGCACTTCCATAATTTGCGGCATCTGATATTGATAATCTTGTATCAAAATTTAAAATTTCACTGTATAGGAATTTTCTCGGGCATTCTTGGTATGTGTTAAATAATGTTTGAGAGAAGGCCCTGTTTTTAATTTTTGTATTAATTAAAATTTTAAAATCTCTTTTATAATCATAAGGTCTTTTTGTTAGAATATTTTTATTTATTTTATTTTCAATATTTTCATCAATTTCATTTTTATAAACAACATTCATTAAATGTTGAGCATTTGTAATCCATTTGCTTGCGGGAGTTGTTCTTTTGCCTGAACTAATTGAATAGGATAGCCTGAGCGTATGTTTTGCTCTGGTTATTCCTACATACATCGTTTTTATTTTGTCTGAAAGTTTGTAGGCTTGCCACTGTTCATCGGTTTTATATTTTTCCGGTGAGGTTGGTATTGTTGGTTTGAAGCTTGTTGATGAGCTTTCCCAGCGTCTAGCTTGAAGCGAGGGCATATATACATATTCATATTCTTTTCCTTTGGATGAATGGTATGTTGTTAATTGAACAGCATTCATATTGGTTAAGGGTTTATTTGTTTTTATGTCTAAATCATTATCATTTTGAATAATTAACAGGTATTCAATAAAATCATAAAAATGGTTGTTTTTGTGATTTTCGCTGAAATTTGAAGCTTCTTCAATAAGTTTTTTTAATCCTTCAATGTTTTCATTTTTGTTTATTTCTTCTTCAAGATAATATTTAAAAATTCCTGTTTTATAGCCTGTTTCTATGACAACGTTTCTTGCGGATTCGGCCGACATATATTTTTTTAATTCATCATAGATTTTTAGAAAATTACTTATTTTATCTTTTTCTATCCAATCATTAATCTCTTTCATTGATTCAATAAAAGTTTTATTGATTGAAATTTTTTCGTAAATTTTTCCAAAATCAATAGGATTAATTTCAAATGGTTTTAAAAGAAGGAGTTTTAGGATTTTGTCAGAATATAGTTCCGGATTTGCAAGCATTTGTAAGTAATATAAAAGAGTAATTGATGAGTTTATTTCAAAAATGCTTTTTCCATCCTTTAATTCGGTTGGTATATTTTTATCTTTAAATTTGTTGGCAAAATATTGTAATTGGTCGTTAGATGTTAAAATTACGGCAATTTGGGAGAGGTCTTTTTCTTCTTTTTCATTTTTTGGACAGTCATTTGAGTTAATAAGAGTTTCTATTTCGCTTACAATATCCAGACATTCTTGTTCCATATTGTTATATATTGTACAGCGGACCTTTTTGTCTTGTTTTATTATATTTTCATTTTTTGCTTGCAGGTCTTTATTTATATTATATTTTAAGAATTTTGGATTAATTTCGAGTCTTCTTTCATCTTCTTTTGATATGCTTCTTGCGACATCCAGAATAGATTGGGTCGATCGCATGTTTTCTTTTAGGCAAATAACTTTTGTGTTTGGGAATTTTTCTAAAAAGTTTTGGATAGTATCTAAATTGGCACCTTGAAAGGAATATATGATTTGGTCATCATCTCCTACGACGAACACATTTTTGCAATTAGAGGTCAGAAAAAAGACAATGTCGTTTTGTGCTTCATTTGTGTCTTGGTATTCATCAACCAAAATATAATCATATTTTTTTGAAATTTTATCTAAAAAAGCAGGGGATTTTTCAAATTTTTCTAATACAAATATTATCATATCGTCAAAATCGATATAGCCTTCTTTTTCCATTTTTGATTTATATAATTCGTAATAATCCCAAATTTCAATTGCTTTATTTATTATTTCCTCTTGTTCGGATAAATTATTTTTTAGTTTTTCAATTTCTTTTGGATTTGTATTTGGATTATTTTCAAGTTCTTGAATTTCTTTTATCAGTTTATCTTTTTTGGGTTTCCAAGAGGGGTTCTTTTCAATGTTTTCAAAATATTTTTCTTTTGTGTAACGATATTTTTTTATTTCTGAAATTTTTTTAATAATTGTATTCAAGTATACATAGGGATTATTTTTAGAATTTCTGTAGTATTTTGGATTATATTCATCTATACATTCTTTTATTAATTGATTTTTAGCAGAATCTGTAATAATTCTATAGTTTTCTGGGAGTTCGAAAATTTCTGCATATTGACCTAGTATATCATTGCAAAATCCGTGAAAAGTATATATATTGACGTCGACATTGCTGTTATTTAGGGTTTTTATGAGTTTATTTTTCATTTCGTTTGCAGCAGTTTCTGAAAAGGTGAGACATAATATTTTTTCAGGATTTGTGCCTTTATTCAATATTGCTTTAATTCTTTGTGTGACAGTAAAAGTTTTACCCGTTCCTGGACCTGCAATTACAAGATATTTGCCTTCTAAATTATCAATACATTTCTGTTGTTCTATATTTGGATTAATTGTGTTCATTTATTTTCCTTTAAATTTTATCGGATAAATTTTTTGAAATAATTAAACTGTCAAGTTCTGCGTCAAATATCCTTTTTAGGCTTGCAATTTGTCTTGTGTCTTCCATAAAAGTTTGTTCCTGTAAGGTTTTTAGTGACCTTATATTAATGCCTTGAGATTGCTGTGCTTTAATTTTTCTTTGATAAGAATTATATGTTTCTTTTCTTGATGCTTTTAGATCCCTTATACTTATATCTTGTTGAGCTTTTAATTTTAAAACATCAAAAATATCAACTAATTTTCTTGATAATTGTTCATCTGTCATTTTTTCAGGATTTTTAAAGTTAAAAGATTGACTTTGTTCTTTTGTTCCTTCAATTGCGATAGAAAATTTACCTTTTTGAAAGTCATCAATAAAAAGAACTTCATCTGGTGAATTGCTCGTTTGTTGCTCAAAAATATTTTTTATCCTCGCTTCTCTTTTTGCGTCATTTGTAAATGTATTGTTTTTTGGAATAAAGAGTCTTGCGCTAAAGCTAATGTTATTCATAAATTAAATCCTTTTTATATGTTATTTTAAAAAAAGTTAATATAATTTTTTTTTAGTAAATATTTATTTATGTTTTGTTTTAGAATGAATATGCAAATAAATTCTAGTATTAATTATAATAAAATAAAATCCATAAATTTTAAAGGTTTTGAAGCAAGAAAACTCAAAGCCATTGTTACCAACGGTTGTTATGGTGATGATGTATTGATTGATGAGCTTAAGGCAATAGCAAATCAGAATGGAATTATGCTTCGTGATATGAATAGAGGTTCAATACCTTGGTCACAGGATTTTGTTCTTGTAAATTCTGATGGCGAAGTAATAGGAAATGATAATTATGTAGGAAGATTTAGTTGGCTTAAAGGTTTGAATTTACGAAAAATCAATTCTAATTTTATTGATGGCGGCAATTATTTTCAAGTAAGAAATAAAAAAGGTGAAAGAGTATTGCTTTCAGGCGCTTTTAATTTTATTGATGATGGTAGAAAAAAAGAAATTTATAAAAAAAACAATTATCCCCAAGCACAATATAAAGATTTTTTTAAATGTGACAGATTGGTTAAAATTCCGCAAGTTGATTTTCATATAGATTTATTTTTAACTCCTATTGGAGATAATAAAATTCTTCTTTGTGATGACAATTTAACTGTTAAGTATATGGAAGAGATGATAAAAAAAGCAAAAGATTTTGTTAATGATAAAGAAAATAGTGCGATTTTGAGACTTGAATTTCAGGAGTTATTAACAAGACTTGAGGGTTTTTTGCAGCAATTTAAGATAAATATGCAAATTGCAGCTAATAATTTTAATAATGGGTCAGCTGAGCCTGTCGCAAGTTTATCAGATGTTGAAAATATTTTAAAAGATGAAGGTTTTGAAGTTATAAAGATTCCAGGAAGAATATATAGTTGTGAATATTGTTCTGGTAGACATTTTTTAAGTCATGATTTAAATTATGCAAATGCAATTACATTTAAAAACAAAGATAATGAAGTTGTGATTTTGACGAATAAATCTAAACTTAACGAACAAATGGGAATAACGCCTGAAATATCTGAAATTTTAGGACTTGATTTTGAAAAAATGTTTATAGATAGCGTAAAAGGGCATATAAAACCTGAAAATATATATTTTCTGGAAGGAAGTAGACTACCTGAGGAACTAAAGTATTCGCATGGGGGACTTCATTGTATATCTCTTGAAGTGCCTGATTTTTCTTCTGAAATATAATTGTTTGATTTTTTTAAAAAATTTGTGATATCATGTTGTTTTTGAGGATAGTATGGCTACAAAAGAATTAACTGCGGGTAATCCTTTTAAATTAATTTTAAATTTTATGTTTCCGATTTTGCTTGGAAATATGTTTCAACAGTTTTATAATTTGGTTGATGCTTTAATAGTTGGTAGGACTTTGGGTATACAAGCATTGGGGGCGGTTGGAGCAACTGCACCTTTAATATTTCTTGTTATAAGTTTTATTTTTGCAACCACACAAGGATTTTCTGTTATTACAGCACAAAAATTCGGCGCAAGAGATTATGATTTGGTTAAAAAGTCAGTTAGTTCTTCTTTTATTTTATCTTTTGCTTTAACAATCATATTAACATTGTTGTCTGCACCTTTTGCATATCAAATGTTAAATTTTTTAAGGACGCCGTCGGATATTATTAATTCTGCTTATGATTATCTATTTATTATGTTTATTGGGATTTTTGCAACTGTTTTTTATAATGTTTCATCTAATATTTTAAGAGCCTTGGGGGATAGTAAAACGCCTTTATATTTTTTAATTTTTGCATCAATTTTAAATATTATTTTGGATTTAGTTTTTATTTTAAAATTTAATATGGGTGTTAAGGGTGCTGCTTGGGCAACGGTTGTTTCTCAAGCTGTTGCAACTGTTTTATGTTTATTTTTTATGTTTTTAAAATTTCCAATATTAAAGTTAAGTAAAAAAGATTGGTTTGTTAGCAAAATTTTTTTGTATGAACATTTACAGGTCGGTATTCCAATGGGATTTCAAATGTCAGTATTGTCTATTGGAATAATTGCATTGCAATTTGTTTTAAATGGTTTGGGTTCTATTGCTGTTGCTGCATATACTACGGCAATGCGTGTTGATCAGTTATTTTCACAGATATATCTTGCTTTAGGAGCTACTATGGCAACTTACACTGCGCAAAATTTTGGCGCAAAAAAAATGTCCAGAATTAAAGACGGTGCAAAAGCAAGTATTTTGATAGCTTTTATTGCAAGTGTTTTTGCGGTTATATTTTTAACATTTTTTGCAGGTAATATAATCGCTTTATTTATGGATGAACCTCATCCTGAAGTTATCAGACTTGCTGTTTTATATATTCATATTATTATGGTATTTTTCCTTTTTCTTGGAATTTTAATTATTTATAGAAATATTTTACAAGGTATGGGAAATGTGACTGCTCCTTTGGCTTCAGGTGTTGCTGAGCTTGTTGCAAGGACAGTCTGCGCATTTATTTTGGGGCATTATTTTGGATATTTGGGAATTTGTCTTTCAACTCCTGCTGCTTGGGTTGCTGCTGCAATTGTTTTGTATGTTGGGTACAAAATTAGTTTGGTAAAAAATTTAAAAAAAATAAGAATGAAAAAATTTAATTAATTTTTAATAGGATTTATTTAAGAGTAAAATATTTGACTTTAATTTGT